>CALFXA010000241.1 GCA_937928015.1 uncultured Anaerolineales bacterium
CAGAGTCTGGCCCTGTTCCACGTTGATCTCTTTGCCGTCCATCAATAATTTGGAAGTCATGAAGTCTCCATCCCGGCTATCGTCCACTGTCGAACAACTCAGGCCACAACTTGACCGCCGAGAGCACCGCCCCCGCCGCTGTCTGCCCGAGGCCGCACAGGGACGCATCCGTCATCGTCCAGCCGACATCTTGCAGCCGCTCCAAGTCTCCATCGAGAGTCTTCCCCGCCGCAACACGGTCGAGGATTTCCATCTGACGCTGGGTGCCCATCTGGCAGGGATAGCATTTCCCGCACGACTCGTGCGCGAAGAAGTGGCCCAGCCGCTTCAATACATCGCGCAGGTCGCGGGACTCGTCGAATACCATCACCACGCCCGAACCGAGCGGAAGTCCCGCCGCGCGCAGGTCTTCGAAGGTCAGCTTGACGTCCAGGTGCGCGGAGGTGGCAAAGGCTCCCGCCGCCCCGCCGAACAGGACGGCCTGCAATCCGCCTGTGACGTCGCCCGCCAAGCCAAGCAACTCACGCAGGGTCACACCAAACGGGACTTCATACAGCCCAGGCCGCGTCACGTCACCCGAAACGCAAAACAACTTCGGCCCGGGCGATTTTTCGGTGCCAATCCTTCGGTAGCCCACCGCACCTTCCTGAAGGATGAGAGGCACATTGCACAAAGTCTCCACGTTGTTGATGACGGTCGGCTGGCCGAACAGCCCGTGGGTGGTCGGGAAGGGCGGCTTGACACGCGGAAATCCACGCCTGCCTTCGATGGACTCAAACAGCGCCGTCTCCTCGCCGCAGATGTACGCGCCCGCGCCCAGGCGGACTTCAATGTCGAAGCGTTCGCCGAGGTAACCCGCCATGCGGGCCTCAGTCAGCGCATATTCCAAGACAGGCAGAATGTACGGATACTCGCCGCGCAAGTAGATGTAGCCCTTTGTCGCGCCGATGGCGTGGTCCGCGATGCACATGCCTTCGATGGCCCGATGCGGATCGTCCAGCAGCAGGATGCGATCCTTGCAGGTGCCCGGCTCGGACTCATCCGCATTGCAGACGACATACTTCTGGTCGCCGTCCGCTTTGGCTGCCCCCTCCCATTTGACTCCCGTCGGGAAGGCCGCGCCGCCGCGCCCCACCAGCCCCGCCGACTTGACCTCGACGATCACATCTTCAGGCTTCATCGCGAGAGCCTTGTTCAATGCGGCGTATTCGCCGTACTTCTCCAGCAAGGTAGTACCGTCCCCACAGTGGGCGGTCAGCAGGCGCAGGCTTCCACCCACAATGGACCTGGGACGGCCCAACTCGTAAGAATCCACATTGAGGTCGATGTTGGTCTCGGCCATGTCGTCCACCAACGCGGCAGGCGCCTGCTCACACAGCCCCAGGCAGGGACTCCGCTCGATGGTCAGGGACAGGTCGGGGGCCGATTGGCCCGCCTGGATCCCGTGATGCTCGCACAGGTGACGCAGGATGCCGTCCGCGCCTTTGAGTCCGCAGGCGGGGTCGGTACACACGCGGATGATCCGCCTACCGACGGGCTCGTTATAGAAAAGCGAATAAAACTCGATCACCCCGTGGACATCCGCCAGCGGGACCTTGAGGCTGCGCGCCACTTCGGCGGCAACCTCCTGCGGCAGCCAGCCATAAGCACGCTGGGCCGCATGCAGGGCTGGCAACAGCCCCGAGCGGCCCAGAGGGATATAGGATTCGATGACAGGGTGGAGACGCGCAAGATCGATATCTGACATGTGTACTCCGATAAGGTGAGTATAGACCGAAATTCATGTGATGGCAAGAAGCGGAGCCCTGTCACACACAAAAATCCCGCCTCTCTCGAAGCGGGATCATTTTTTCGCGTTGAGCGGAACAAGCCGTCAGGCGAACGCAGTCGAAACGCATATATCTTGTAAACATGTCCTTCGACTTCGCCGCTATCGCGGCTTCACTCAGGACGAAATATGCTTGAACCTATCCCCTGCTCAGCATCTCATCCGTCACCTGATCGAGCCTGAGGCTGATCATCTGGCTGGCCGAGTCACGGCCCATGGTGATGCCGTAGATCACGTCCGCGGCCTGGACGGTGTTGCGGTTGTGAGTGATGATGATGAACTGCGTGTCCTTGCTCAGGTCGATCAGCAGGTCGCGGAAGCGGCCCACGTTGGCCTCGTCGAGCATGGCGTCGACCTCGTCCATCACGCAGACGGGCGTGGGCGAGACCTTGAGCAGCGCGAAGACCAACGCGATGGCGGTCAGGCTGCGTTCGCCGCCCGAGAGCAACGCCAGTCCCTGTTCACGGCGACCTGGCAGACGCGCCTCGATCTCGATGCCCGTGTCGACCAGATTCTCGGGGTCGGTCAGCGCCAGACGCGCCGACCCGCCGCCGAACAGGCGCACGAAGGTCTCGCGGAATTGCTTGTCCACGGCGTCAAAGGTCTTCGAGAAGGCTTGCTTGGTCAGTTCGTCCAGCTCGGCCACCACTACCTTGAGGTCGGCCTGCGCCTTGCGCAAGTCCTCGACCTGGGTCTTCATGAACTCGTAGCGCTCGGTCTCCGAGTCGAATTCCTTCTTCGCATCGGGGTTGATGGCACCCATGCGACGCAGTTGCGCGCGCTGCTGGGTGAGTTGCTCTTCCAACTCGGGCGAAAGCTCGGTCACAATGGGCAGTTGCTCGACCATGCCATCCAGCGGCAACGGCACGGGACCCGAGACATCGGCGGCATACTCGAACATCACCAGCCCGAAGTCGTCCATGATCTTCTGGCGCAGGTTGTCGAGCGCCTCCTGACGGCGGGTCTGGTCAAGCTGCAACTGTCCGAACAGGCGCTCGGTGTTGGCCAGCGCGCGCTGGGCATTGGCCTCGGCCTCCTGCAACTGCGCCTCCTGCTGCTCGGCGGTTTCGAGGTCCTTCTCGGCGGGTTCGATGTGAACCATCATTTCCTCGATCTGCCCATGCAAACCCGCCTGGCGCTCGTGAAGATTCTTCTCTTCGGTTTCGAGCTCCATCAGCGACGATTGAATCTCGCCCTGACGCTTGCCCAACTCGGCCTGACGCGCCGTCAGCCGTTCAACTTCCTTCCTTCTTTCCTCGATGCGCGAGCCCACCCCGCTCCTGGATTGCTCCGCCACGGCCACGCGCGTCGTCCAATAGGCGACCTGCTGCTGGAGTTCATCCAACGCGACTTCGACCAACTGACCCGACAGGGCGCGGGAGGCTTCGACCGCCTCGGCGGATTTGCGCTCCAGTTCCGCCTGCGAGTCGATCAACGCCTGGCGGGCGCTGACCGCTTCCTGGACCTCGGCCTGCACCTGTTCCAGTTGGTTGTTCTGCCACTCCAATTGTCTGCGCGTGGACTCGGCTTCCAGCCCCGCCTGCTGTTCCGTTTCGCGGGCGCCGCCCAAACGGACGCGCGTATCGCGCACTTCGTTCTCGGCCTTCGACAGGTCGTGGCGCGCCGCGGCTAGTTGGTTCGAGAGCATCTCCACGTTCTTGTTAGCCTCGTCGAGGCGGGCGCGGAGTCCGCTCAGGGCGGAGTCCAACTCGCGCTTTTGGCGGGGACGGCTCAAGGTCGAGGCGCGGGCGGTCTTGCCCGCCACGATACGGCCGTCGCCGTGGAACACTTCCCCGCGCAGGGTCACGACGCGGGCCTGGGTCGGCAATCCCGCAATCAGACGGCGCGCCACCGCGCGGTCGCGCACGATCAGCGCCTGGCCGAGCAGCACGCCGACGGCCGCGCGCAATTCCTCGGGCGCGTTGACCAACTCCGCGGCGATGCCGAGGCAATCGGGATCGTTCTGGCGCGGCAGGGATTGCCCCGCTACGAGCGCTTCCATCGGCAGCAAGGCCGCGCGACCCGACTCATCCGACTCGAGCAGGCTGAGCGCGTTCTCGCTCTGGCCCGCGTCGAGCAGCACCGCGTCCACGGCGTCGCCGAGGGCGGCGGCAATCGCGGTTTCGAGTTCTGCGGGCACGTCCAGCGCGGCGCTCAGGGCACCCCGCGCCCCCGTCAGTCTGGACTGGCGGGCGGCATCCAGCAGGAAGCGCGCGCCCTCGGCATAGCCCGCCAGCGATTGTTCGGCCTGTTCCAGCACGTCGAGTTGGGCATGCAGGCGCGAGTGATCCGACTCGATGCGCGCGCGGGTATCCAGCGCGTCGCGGCGTTCGAGGTCCATCTCCTCGACAATGCGTTTCTTTTCTTCCAGCGTGGATTCGGCCAGCTTCAGCTCGGCATCCGCGCGTTCGCGTTTGGCGCGCGCCGACTTGAGTTGGTCCTCGGCCTTGCGCGCGGCGGATTCCGCCGTGACGATGGCCTGCTTGGTGGAGTCGATTTTCTGCCCGAGGACTTCGATGCGCGCCTTGAGTTCATCCTGGCGGGCCTGGGCGCTGGTGCGCTGGGAATTGAGCTTGTCGATCTCGCGGCGGGCGGACTGCAACTGTCCTTCCAGCGCCTGACGGTCGGTCTGACGGGTTTGCAGCGCGGACTGCGCAGCGGCCAGTTGACTCTTGGCCTCGTCATATTCAGCTTGCACGCGGCCCGTCTCACCTTCAACTTCGGCCAGGCGTTCCTGCGCGACGCGCAGTTCATCGGCCAAGCGTTCCCCGTCTGCCTGAGAGGAACCCTGCGAAGCGGTCAACGCGCGGCGGCGTTCTTCGAGCACGGCCAACTCGCGGTTGATGGTCTCGCGCTGATTGTGCAGTTCAGCAGACTGTCGGTGCCAGGCGTTGAGCTGTGCCCGTAATCCCGTCAATCGCTCGCGGAAGGTCACGTACTCGGCCTGTGCCTTCTGGTGTGCCTCGCGCGTCTCGCGCAGACGGGCCTCCTGCTGGCGCACCGTCTCGCGGATGTCGGAGAGATCGCGCTGAGCACGGTGCCAGTGATAACCGTACCACTCGCGCAGGATGACCTTCAACGTGGCCTGGGCCTGGGTGTACTCGATGGCGCGGCGCGCCTGACGTTCGAGCGAGCGCAGACGCGGTTCAAGTTCCGCCATGATGTCGAGCACGCGCTCCAGATTGCGTTCGGTGTTTTCGAGGCGCTTGAGGGCCTCTTCGCGGCGGGTGCGGTACAGGCCCACGCCCGCGGCTTCCTCGAACAGACGGCGGCGCTCGTCGGCTTTGAGGGCCAGCGACGCGTCCACCATGCCTTGGCCGAGGATGGTGTAAGTGCGTTCGCTCAGCCCTGCCTGGGCCAGCAGCTCGTTGATGTCGCGCAGGCGGACGTGCTGTCCGTTAAGCATGTATTCGTTTCGGCCGTCGCGATAGGCGTGACGGGCCAGTGCCACCTCGGAGAAATCGACGGGCAGCCAGTGGTCGGAGTTGTCAAAGGTGATGATGGCTTGGGCCATGCCCGCACGCGGACGATGCTCGGAGCCCGCGAAGATCATGTCTTCGGTCTTCTTGCCGCGCAGCAATCCATAGGACTGCTCGCCCAGCACCCAACGCAGCGAGTCGGCGATGTTCGACTTGCCCGAGCCGTTCGGTCCCACGATGGCCGTGATCCCGCCCGCAAATTCGAAGACGGTGCGGGAGGCGAAGGTTTTATAGCCTTGCAGTTCGAGTGATTTTAGACGTAGAGGCATTCACTAATCCAGATGGAGTCAAAGCCCGAGGACTTCGACTCCAAGAAATGAATTACAACAGATTCAGATTTTTGAGCGCATCCGCAGCGGCGACACGTTCGGCGGCCTGCTTGCTCGATCCACTACCCTTGCCGAGGACCTTGTCGCCGATGGCCACTTCCACTTCGTAGACCTTGGCATGGTCGGGTCCGCTGGAGCCGACCACCTTGTAGCGCGGCGTACCCATCTTCTCGGCCTGGGTCCATTCCTGGAACTCGCTCTTCGGGTCCTCCAGTCCTTCGAGGATCTTCTCGCGCGCCTCGGCCAGCAGCGGGTGGACGAATTTCTCCACCGCCCCAAGGCCTGCTTCCAGGTATAAGGCGCCGATGACCGCCTCGAAGGTGGAACCCAACAGCCCGTCACGATCACGGCCGCCCGAGTTGAGTTCGCCGCGTCCCAGGCGCATGGCGCGCCCCAGGTCGAACTTGCGGGCGAAGACCGCCAATTGCTCGTTGCAGACATACGCCGAGCGGACCTTGGTCAAGTCGCCTTCGGGCATCTCGGGAAAGCGATGATACACCCAGGCGCCGACCACGAAATCGAGCACGGCGTCGCCAAGAAACTCCAGGCGTTCGTTGTCCTCCTGAGCGTCGACATGCTCGTTGACGTACGAACGATGTGTCAGGGCGCGCGTCAACAACGCCACCTTGGAAACGGGCAAACCCAGCCGTTGGGCCAGGTCCTTCGCGGATTCAATATCCCGCGGCTCAAGATTGGAATTCACGGGAACCTCCCAGGAACTCAGGGAGCGCCAGCACCTCTCCCCTACATTGAGCGGGTGCTTGCGTTCCATCAGTTCCAATTATGGATTTTTGCGTTCCCGATTGTAACTCGAATTATAGAGGACGGACACAGGGCAGGGATTTTTTAAGATACAATCAGCCGACGCAAGGAGAGCGACATGACCGAAATCAGCAACGAAACCCGCTTTTTGCATGCCATCGAAATGGGATTGGGGGCCTGGCAGTGGGGCGACCGAATGATGTGGCAGTATGGCAGCACCCACACCGACGACGACATCCGCAAGGCCTTCGAAGTCTCTCTTCAGGAAGGCATCCGCTTTATCGACACCGCCGAAGTGTACGGCTCGGGACGCTCCGAACGGATGCTGGGCGAATTTTTGAAACAGACCGACCAGCCCGTACTGGTGGCGACCAAATACTTCCCCTGGCGGCTCTTCAAGAGCGCCATCCCCAACGCGCTCCAGCACAGCCTCGAACGCCTCAGCCTCGAATCGGTGGACCTGTACCAGATCCACTGGCCCTCGCCACTGATGAGTGTGGACAACATGATGGAGGGCATGGTCGTCTGCGTGGAAAAGGGCTGGGCACGCACCGTGGGCGTCTCGAACTTCAACTCGACCCAGATGATGACCGCCTACTCGGCGCTGGCCCGCCATAACATCCCGCTGGCCTCCAACCAGGTCCACTACAGCCTGCTGCGCCGCAACGTGGAAAAAGAGGGCCTGCTGGCGCGCTGCAAGGAACTGGGTGTGCGCCTGATCGCCTACTCCCCGCTGGAGATGGGACTGCTCTCGGGCAAATACTCCGCCGAGAATCCGCCCGCGGGCGCGCGCGGCGCGCAGTATGCGTCGATGCTCAAGAAGCTCCCGCCGCTGCTCAAGCTGATGACCACCATCGGACAGGATCACGGCGGCAAGTCCAACGCGCAGGTGGCGCTCAACTGGACCATCTGCAAGGGCACGCTGCCCATCCCAGGCGCGAAGAACGAACGTCAGGCCCAGCAAAACGCAGGCACCCTCGGCTGGCGCCTCACCGACGAGGAAGTGGCTCAACTGGACGAGATGAGTGATGAGGTTTTAAAGCCGTAGTTGGGTGGCTTCACTCAATCAGCAGGGAATAAATTGAATATGCGTAAACAATGGGTTGCAATACAATACTTAATTTTTGTTCTAGTGAGTTTAATCATGGTTGGTTGTTATCCACAAGAACAAATTCAAATTACATCAACCACGATTCCGACAATGCCCTCCATTGCGCCAACAGAAACTTTTGCGCCCATGCCTTTTCCTACAGTTGTTAGCCTTATCACTCCACAAGAAGCACTGGAGCAAATGTATGGAAATCAGGCTCACATATACAACAATGAAGGTTCAATTACATCCGCTCAAGGCTTCACATACAAAATTCACATCAATTTATTCACTTGTTATTGGGATAATTTAGGCTTTGAAAAATGCTTAGTAATTACTGATAGGGGCATAAAGTTTGATCGTCCATCTATTGACGGCGCTATTTTTGACAGAACTGTAGCGGGTTGGAAACTTCATTCCTTTCATTCTGACATTACCAAAATTGGAACAGAAGGAATAGCCCCAAAGGGACAGTTAATCCAAATTGGCTCTGGAAAACAGGCTGTATTACTCAAAACCACTTATGCGAATCAAGGTTTTGTAACCGATTACCTTGTTATGATTGCAGAGACTGAAAATGGCTTAGGCGTTGTGTTTGAACTAACTTCCGCCGATAAATATATGACGGTTGAGAACCAGAAGGACGTAATAAAATGGGAATGGAATTCTTCATTAGAATTCCAGCCTGACGAAAATAACGATGAATATTATCGAATTATTGTTACTTATTATGGAACAGATGAAAATGGGAATACACCGCCACTTCAAATATACACATTCTCAGGCGAAAAGTACATTCTGCCCTATTAGAACAAATAGCCAAACAAAGAGGCGCTGAACGAGCACGCAACCAAACGGCTGGTCCTTAACCCTACATTTCCCTTAAAAAATTCCCAAGCCGATTGACTCGGGAATTTTTCTTTCCTATAATAATGTAAGCGCTTTCAGAAAGCGCTTACATTATGGATACCCACAACCGCCCCCCTACCATTGCCGATGTCGCCCGCCAGGCGGGTGTTTCGATTGCCACGGTCAGCCGCGTGCTGAACGGGTCGACTCCCGTCGTGGGCGAGACCGCCGAACGCGTGCAGGAAGCCATCCGCGCCTTGAAGTATGTGCCGCGCACGGCGGCCCGCGTGCTCGCCAGCCGACGGACCAACACCATCGGTCTGCTGCTGCCCGAGATCAGCGACGCGTTCTTCTCGCCCATGCTGCGCGGAATCGAGGCCGCCGCCCGCGAGACAGGCTTTGACCTCCTCATCCACGTCACGGGCGAGCCTTCCAGCGCGACGCGCGCACATCCGCCGCTCGGCGAGCACAACACCGACGGCCTGCTGATCTTCACCGAAAGCCTCGAAGTGGAGGAGATCGAACGGCTGCACGCACTCGGCCTGCCGCTGGTGTTGATGCATCAATCGGTCGAGAGCCATGAAATTCCCACCATCACCATCGAAAACAAGGACGGCGCCTTCCGCATTGTCGATCATCTGATCAAAGTGCATGGACGGCGCCGCATCGTTTATCTGCGCGGACCCGAACGCCACGAAGACTCGCTCTGGCGCGAACGCGGCTATTGCGAGGCGCTCGAAGCCAACGGCCTGCCCGTCGACCCAGAGCTGATCCGCGTGGGCGCGTTCGACCGTCAGACCGCCGAGGCAGCCGTCGGGGAGATGCTCAAGCGCGGCGTGGATTTCGACGCCGTCTTCAGCGGGGATGATGAATCCGCGCTGGGGGTTTTAACTGCGCTCCAGGCGGCAGGCCGCCATGTCCCCGACGATGTGGCTGTGGTCGGTTTCGACGACGTGCCCTTCGCCCCGTTCCTCGCCCCCGCGCTGACGACCGTCCGCGCGCCCATCGAGCAGGTCGGGCGCGAAGCGGTCAGGCAACTGGTCCGTCTCATTCGCGGCGAGCAAGCCGAAGCGCTGACCCTGCTCCCCACCGAGGTGATCGTCCGCAATTCCTGCGGTTGCAAGTGAAAGGAGGTTCGCCGCCTCATTGTCCCTGCCTCAAGGCTGACGTTTCCCAACCATATCATAAGGAGTGACGGAAGATGAAAAAACTTTTCTCGCTGTTGAGCGTCCTGATGATTGCCAGTCTGCTGCTCTCGGCCTGCGGCGCGCAGAAGCCCGCCAGTACGGAACCGAAAGTCCTGCGGGTGTGGATTCAGTGGGGCGACAACCCCCAGCAGATCCAGGCCCTATTCGACAAGTACACCGCTGAAACGGGCATCAAGGTCGAAGTGACCGCCCCGCTCGAAGTGGACAAGATCCTGCCTGCGCTGACGGGCTCCGAGCCGCCCGACGTCCTCGTGTTGAGCGGCGGCGACCTGGTCAAGTCGTACTACAAAGAAGGCCTGGTCGATGAGTTGAGTCCCGCGATCAAAAGCGGCAACATCAACCTGACCGATTTCTTCGACGCCCCGCTGCAACAGTGCAGGATGGGCGACAAGATCCTGTGCCTGCCCTGGGGCTCGGACATGTACGCCCTGTTCTGGAACAAAGACCTCTTCGAAGCGGCAGGCCTCGACCCCAACACCCCGCCCGCCACGATGGAACAACTGGCCGAATTCTCCGAAAAGCTGACCAAGGTCAATGCCGACGGCACGCTCGAACAAATCGGCTTCCTGCCCGACCAGGGCTGGGGTCACAGCGAGTTGTACACCAATATGTTCGGTGGCTTCTGGTACAACGAGGATGGCACGAAGATTACCGCCAACACCCAGCCCGTCATCGACGCGTTGAAATGGGAGCAGCAGTTCTACACCAAATACGGCGTGGACAACGTGCTGGCCTTCTCCTCGGGCTGGGCGGATGCCTACATGTCTGGCGATTATCCGTTCTACACGGGCAAGCTGGCCATGTACGTGGATGGCGAATGGATGACGGGCCCGAACTTCATCAGTAAGTTCAAGCCCGAGGCCAGCTATGGCGTGGCTCCTTTCCCGCCGCCAGCCGATCATCCCGAGCGCGCCAACACGGGCGTCGCTTCTGGCACGGTGGCGGTCATCCCCAGCGGCGCAGCGGACAAGGAAGCGTCTGCCAAGCTGCTGGCATGGATGATGTCGCCCGCCATCGTGGCCGAAGAGTTCTGCTTCAACGCCAACCTACCCACCAGCAAGAAGGCCGCCGAAGATCCGTGCTTCACCAGCAATCCCAAGTTCAAGGTCTTCATGGACCTGATGTCCAATCCGAACGCCAAGGTCGTGGTCACCACACCCATCTCGCTGGAGTTCAACGACGCCTGGACCCTGCTTGAAGAGCAGGTGCTGCACACGGGTGCCGACCCGCAGCCGCTGCTCGAAAAACTCCAAGCCGATTTCGAGCCGAAACTGGCTGAGTCGCTCAAGTAACAAATATAAAGACCTCGGAAGTCTACCAATGGACTTCCGAGGTCTCCCCGAAAAGCGAAAGAGGAAGCGATGGACGAACTACGGATGACGGACAAGAAATTCTGGCCCCCAAGATTCAGAAAATGGAGCCGTCGCGAACGCGAGAACTTCAAGATCGGGATGCTGTTCCTGCTGCCGTGGACGATTGGCTTCCTGGCCTTCACCCTGTACCCTATGCTGGCCTCGCTGGTGTACAGCTTCGCCGTCTACCACGCGCGCCAGCCGCTCGAATGGGTGGGATTGAAGAACTACATCGACCTTTTTCAAGATGATTTATTCTGGACCGCACTCTACAACACGCTCTACATGGTGGTGATTGGCGTGCCGCTGACTCTATTGGCTTCTTTCTTTTGCGCCATCCTGCTCAACCTCAAAGTACGCGGACAGGCCTTTTACCGCGTCGTGTATTTCCTGCCGTCCATCGTGCCGACCGTGGCCAGCACCATCCTGTGGCTGTGGATTCTCAACCCGCAGGCGGGCATCCTGAACACCGTGTTGGGCTACGTCGGTATCCACGGCCCGAACTGGATGAGCAACCCCGCCTGGTCCAAGCCTGGACTGATCATGCTGGGGCTGTGGGGCATGGGCAACACCATCATCATTTACCTCTCGGGCTTGCAGGATGTGTCGGTCAGCCTGCTGGAAGCCGCCGAACTGGACGGGGCCAACTGGTGGCAACGCCTGTGGCACGTCACCGTTCCGATGGTTTCGCCCATCACGCTCTTCAATCTCATCACGGGCGTGATCGCCATGTTCCAATATTTCGCGCAGGCTTATGTCTTCCGCGGATTCCAGAACCTGGGCTACCCGTTGAACTCGACCCTGTTCTACAGCGTGCTGCTGTATCAGAACGCCTTCCAATGGCTGAAGATGGGATACGCCTCGGCCATGGCCTGGGTGCTGTTCATCATCATCCTGGTCTGCACGCTGGCGTTACTGAAGGTCAGCGACAAGTTCACCTACTACGCAGGTTAAGCCATGACCACGATCCCCGCTCAATATCCCGACCCACGCCTCACGCAGAGCGAAGAGGCCCGTCAGCGTGCCCGCAGGAAGGGCATACGCAACTTCTTCAAGTCCTTGTCGAGTCATGCGCTCATCAGCTTCTTTGGACTTTTCTTCCTGGTGCCGTTCCTGTGGATGCTGATCACGGCCTTCAAGTCCAACGAGGACGTATTCCACACGCCGCCGCGCTGGCTGCCGTACGACAATGTCCGCGTGGTGGTCAACGGACAGGAATTGCCCCTTTATAACGTGATCACCCCTCAGGGCGAGAAGCAACTGGCCGCGGTCAAGATCGTCGAGGGTGTGGGGACCTTCGTCGACCCGCTGCATCCAGACCAGGTCCAGGAATACGAAATCCAGCAGGGCGAGACCAAGATCGCCACGCCTGTGATGCACGTCAGCTTCCGCTGGCAGAATTTCCCAGACGCGATGAACCGCGCCAGCCGCCCGAGCGTGAACGCCAGCTTCTGGGTGTATTTCAAAAACAGCCTGATCATCGCCTTCTTCACCATCATCGGCACGCTGCTTTCAAACGCGCCCGTGGCCTATGCCTTTGCGCGGCTGAAATTCCCCGGCCGCGACGCGTTGTTCGTGATCGTGCTGGCAACCATGATGCTGCCCTATCAGGTCACGATGATCCCGCTCTACCTGTTCTTCAACAACATCCTGCACTGGGGCGACACCTTCCTGCCGATCATCGTGCCCGCCTTCTTCGCCAATGCCTACGATGTGTTCCTGCTGCGACAGTTCTTCCGCACCATCCCTGAGGAAATGTGCGACGCCGCCCGCGTGGATGGCGCCTCCGAGTGGCAGATCTTCACGCGGCTGGTGATCCCGCTTTCGGTGCCGGTGCTGGCCACCGTCACGGTCTTCACCTTCCTGTGGGCGTGGAACGACTTCACGGGGCCGCTGCTCTTCCTCACCAGCCCCAAGAATTTCACCATGGCGCTTGGCTTGCAGGATTTCCAGAGTCAGCGTACCCTTGTGTGGAATCAGCTCATGGCCGCAGCCACCGTCTTCACGATCCCGATCGTGGTAGCCTTCTTCTTCGCGCAGAAGACTTTCATCCAGGGCATCAAGTTGACGGGCTCGAAGGAATGAGCGATCAATCCAATCGTTGAGGTTTCACACAGCATGAACACGTACTCTTTTCCCCAAAAATTCTTGTGGGGTGCGGCGACAGCCGCCTATCAAGTGGAAGGCGGCTGGGATGCGGACGGCAAGGGCGAGTCGATCTGGGACCGTTTTAGCCATACCTCAGGCAAGATCACCAACGGCGACACGGGCGACGTGGCCTGCGACCATTACCACCGCTACGAGGAAGACATCGCGCTCATGCGCCAACTTGGTCTCAAGGCCTATCGCTTCTCGGTCTCGTGGCCGCGTGTGCTCCCGCTTGGACGGGGCCGCATCAACCCGCAGGGACTCGACTTCTATGATCGTCTGGTCGATGCGCTGTGCGCCGCCAATATCGAGCCGTTCCTGACCCTCTATCACTGGGACCTTCCGCAAACCTTCCAAGACGAGGGCGGCTGGACCAACCGCAACCTGAGTTACGCCTTTGCCGATTACGCCGCGCTGATGGTCAAGCGTCTGGGCGACCGCGTGAAGAACTGGACCACCTTCAACGAACCCGCCGTGGTGGCGTTCGCCGGCAATCATTGGGGTGGACATGCCCCCGGC
>CALFXA010000242.1 GCA_937928015.1 uncultured Anaerolineales bacterium
ACCCCGGCACTCACTTAGCAGGCGAGCCCATTCAGCCACTCTGGCACCTCCCCAAATTCGGTTGTCGAAAGTTCACAAACTCGAATGTTGACACGTTATACCCGCAAGCGGCAAACCCGTCAACATGCAAACTTGCAACTTCCAGCGGAGGGAGTGGGATTCGAACCCACGTTGGTGTGAACCAAACATGTTTTCAAGACATGCGCCTTCAGCCGCTCGGCCATCCCTCCAGGCGCAGGCGATTTTACCATAAAAAACGTGGACAACATTGGTATAATTCACGCCCTATGAAATATCATATCTGGACCGAAGGCTGTCAGATGAATGTAGCCGACTCGCAGCGGGTCGGCTCGTCGCTGGAGCATCTTGGCTACTCGTTTACCGATAAACCCGAAGAAGCGGACGTGATCGTCCTCAACACCTGCGTCGTGCGTCAATCCGCCGAGGACAAAGCCTACGGCCGCCTGTCGTCGCTCAAGCCGCTCAAGGACAAGAATCCCGACCTGATCATCAACCTGATGGGCTGCCTGGTCGGCATACGTGGCACGGAAAAGCTGAAACAGCGTCTGCCCTTTGTGGACGTCTTCTCGCCGCCCTCCGACCCGGGCCCGTTGATCTCGCACCTGACCCAGGGCGAGATCCGCTCGATGGAAGATGCAGAGACCACGCGCCGCTTCCTGATGATGGACGAGGAACTCATCCTGCCTGCCGCCGAACGCGGCAACCTCGTCATGGCGCACGTGCCGGTCGTGTACGGCTGTTCGCATGCCTGCACCTTCTGCATCATCCCCTACAAGCGCGGTGTAGAACGATCGCGCCCCGTCGGCGACATCGTGGCTGAGGTCCGCTCGCTGGCGAAACAGGGTGTCAAGGAAATCACTCTGCTCGGCCAGATCGTGGACCGCTACGGGAAGGACGTCCCCGACGGCCCCAACCTGGCGGGGTTGTTGCGCCTCGTCCATGAGGTGGAAGGCATCGAGCGCATCCGCTTTCTGACCTCGCACCCCAACTACTTCGGCGACGATCTGATCGACGCCATCGCCGAACTCCCGCGCGTGATGCCGCATATCGAACTGCCTATCCAGGCGGGCGACGACGAGGTGCTGGCTAACATGAAACGCGGCTACGCCCAGCAGGATTACCGCGACCTGGTGGCTAAAATCCGTGACCGCCTGCCCGATTGTTCCATCGCCACCGACATCATCGTCGGCTTCCCCGGCGAGACCGAGGAACAGTTCATGCAGACCTATCAGGTGCTCGCGGACCTCAAGTTGGATGTGGCCCACCTGGCCCGCTACTCCGTCCGCGAGGGGACCGTGGCCACCCGCCGCATGGAAGACAACGTCAGCGACGAGGAGAAGATGCGCCGCTTCCGCATACTGGAGCAGTTGCAGGAGCAGGTTGTGGGCGAGATCAACAAGAAATACCTCGGCCAGAGCGTGGATGTGCTCTTCGAGGAGAAGGTCAAGAACCGCTGGCGCGGACGCACTCCCACCAACAAGCTGGTCTTCGTCGAATCGGACGAAAACCTGCGCGGCAAACTGTTGCCCGTCACCGTTACCTGGACGGGACCCTGGTCCATGCAGGCCACGCTAACCCGACAACCTGCGTTAGTCACCTTATGAAAAGACGGCGGATATAAAATCCGCCGTCTTTATTTCTTGCAATAAAAACTCCCGCTACGGCGGGAGCTTCGCAAACTCATGATCCGGCGAGACTACTATTAATGCCACTAAAAATATTGCCGAGCAGGGGGCCAAAGATGAGCAACGCCACAAAGACGGCCAGCGAAACCAAAACAAGGATCAATGCATATTCAACAAGGCCCTGTGCCCTTTCCTTCGTGTATAGTAGCAAGGCAGCCACCTCCTTTCATTGGAATATTTCGATCACCCTCCATGAGGTACTTTAACATGCCCTGCCTGAAAACGCAACTTTCAGTTTTATTAGGTGGTGGAAGGTGCTCCTCGTAGACGATGTTCACTCTCGCGCGCCAGGTCCATGATGCGCTCCATGATGGTGCGTGTGACCGAGACCACCTGTTCGCGGTCCTCGGGGTTGCCTTCGAAGCGCATGGGCTGACCCACCGTCAGCGCATAGGGGCCGCGCAGGTACCAGTAGCCCACCGTCGGTCGGCCTGCCAGCTTCGAGGAGATGCGTAAACTGCGCTCGCGCGGCAGGTAGATGCCGACAGGCACTACGTGCGCCCCCGTCGTCAGCGCGAGACGGGCGGCCCCGTTGCGCGGCTCGCCGAATCCGCCTGTTTGCGGGCTGAAGGTCCCCTCAGGGAAGATCCCGATGGAACGTCCCGTACGCAGCAGGTGAGTGGCCTGTTCCAGTGCGTCCCCGCCTGGCTCCACCGCGATCTGCCCCCCACGGCGCAGAATCGACCCAAAGATCGGAAAACGGAACGCGTTGATGGTGATGAGCACACTCATCCGATCCAGCAGGTGCAGCAGGAACGGATCGGTGGCGCTGGGGTGGTTGGCGACGAACAGGGTGGGACCCTTTGGCAGGTCCGAGTGTTTGTGAATATCCAACTTCAACATCAGTCTGGCGTATGCCTGAATGAACTTGCGGCTCATTTCGTACACGACGTTTCGTTTCATGGCGCCCTTCCATTTTGAGTTGTGCCAAAGATAACAAAGAACAGGAAGATTGTACATGGGCTGCAAGTCCCCCGTCCGTTGTCCTGCCCATGATAAAATACCTCCCATGCAGCAATCCTTGGAAAAACTCAGAAAATTCTTTCGACTCGAACACGGAAACGGTTACAACAACACCGCCATTATCGGCGGCCTTGCCAGAATGCTCGATTATTGGGAAGGGGAAGCCCGCGCCGACAGCCTGACCGAGGAAGTCATCCAGGCCGTGGTCCAGCGCCTGCGCTCCTACGAAAGCCTCAGTCCCAGTTCTCGCGCCGACGCGCTCAAAGGCCTGTGGAAGCGGATCGGGGAGACCTATCCCGAGGTCGGGCAGAAACAGCAATCCCAGACGCCCACCACCCCGAGACCCGCGCCGCAGTCTGCCCCGAAGCCTGCTCCCGATAAACCGGCTGACTCCCAGCCCCAGCCTGCACCGCGTCCGCGCCCTGCGGCGCCCGCCCGTTCGGACGTGGTGCCCGGTGCGAAGACTTCCGCCACCCCTGCCGCTCTCAACGCCGCGCTGACCGTGCTGCAGGGCGTCGGTCCGCGCCACGCCGAGACGCTCAAACAGCTTGGCCTGCACACTCTCGGCGATATGTTGTACTACTTCCCGCGCCGCTACGAGGATTACAGCCAGCTCAAGCCGATCAAGTCCATCTGGTACGGCGAGCAATTGACCGTGCTGGGCATGATCCAGAGCGTGGCGCTGCGTCCCATCCGCGGCGGCAAGGCCCAGGTGGTGGAAGCCATCCTCACCGACGGCACGGGCTCCCTGCGCCTGACCTGGTTCAATCAGCCGTGGGTCGCCAACCGCCTGAAGGCGACCGACCAGATCACCGTCTCGGGCAAGGTGGAGCAATATCTCGGCAAGCTCATCATGAACAACCCCGACTTCGAGCCCGTCGAAGCCGAGAACCTGCACACTAATCGCATCGTCCCCATTTATCCGCTGGCCGAGAAAATCACGCAGAAGTGGCTGCGTAACCTGATGGGCCAGGTCGTCAACTATTGGGCGCCATCGGTGGCCGACCCGCTGCCAGAGAGCGTACGCAAGTCCGCGGGGCTGATGCCGCTCGGCGAAGCCCTAATCAACGCGCACTTCCCCAAGACTCAGGATCAACTCTCAGCGGCGCGCGCGCGCCTGGCCTTTGACGAGATCTTTTATCTGCAAGTCGGCGTGCTGCGTCAGAAACGCGACTGGAAGTCGGTCGAGGCGCGCATCTTCGAGGTGGACAACGCCTGGTTCGGGGCGCGCATCTCCGCGCTGCCGTTCATGCTGACAGAAGCTCAACAGCACGCCCTGGCCGACATCCGCAACGACCTGAAGTCGGGCAAGCCCATGAACCGTCTGCTGCAAGGCGACGTCGGCTCGGGCAAGACCGTGGTCGCGGCGCTGGCGGCAGCCATGATCGTCAACCACGGGGCGCAGGCCGCCATCATGGCACCCACGTCCATTCTGGCGGAACAGCACTATCGCAACTTCGTCAAACTGCTGGCGGGCGAGAACGGAGTCCTGCAAGAGGGACAGGTCCGCCTGTTGGTCGGCGACACGCCCGAGGCGGAGAAGAACGAAATCAACGAGAAACTGGCGGCAGGCGAGGTCAAGATCGTCATCGGCACGCATTCGCTGATCGAGGACCCCGTCACCTTCCAGGATTTGCAATTCGCCGTCATCGACGAGCAGCATCGCTTTGGCGTGGACCAGCGCGCGGCGCTGCGTCAGAAGGGCAGCAATCCGCACCTGTTGGTGATGACCGCCACGCCCATCCCACGCTCGTTGGCGCTGACCCTCTACGGCGACCTGGACCTGTCTATCATGGACGAGATGCCCGCGGGCCGACAGCCCATCAACACCTACGTGCTGCGCCCACAGGAACGCGAGCGCGCCTTCACGCTCCTCCGCTCGCAGATCAAGGATGGGAAGCAGGCCTTCATCATCTATCCGCTGATCGAGGAAAGCGACAAGATCGAGGCGCGCGCCGCCGTGGACGATTACGAGCGGCTCTCGAAGGAAATCTTCCCCGACCTCAAACTGGGTCTGTTGCATGGACGCATGAAGCCCGCCGAAAAGGATGAGGCCATGCTCAAGTTCCGCGACCGCCAGTATGATATCCTGGTCTCGACCA
Organism: uncultured Anaerolineales bacterium; assembly: GCA_937928015.1. Classification (GTDB taxonomy): domain Bacteria; phylum Chloroflexota; class Anaerolineae; order Anaerolineales; family Villigracilaceae; genus JACPVF01. Next base: position 4,772 of record CALFXA010000242.1, read on the forward strand.
CGGTGGTCGAGGTGGGCGTGGATGTGCCCAATGCGACCGTGATGCTGATCGAAGGCGCGGACCGCTTCGGCCTGGCGCAGCTCCATCAGTTGCGCGGACGCGTGGGCCGCGGCTCGGCGCAGTCGTACTGTCTGCTCATCCCCACCCACGAGGATGCCACCGAGAACGAGCGTTTGCAGGCCATGGCCGAATCCAATGACGGCTTCGTGCTGGCCGAACGCGATTTGCAGCAACGCGGGCCCGGTGAATTCCTCGGCACGCGTCAATCGGGTTATGGCAGCGGATTGCGCATGGCCAGCCTGACCGATGTGGCCCTGATCGAGAAGGCCCGTGCCCAGGCGCAGACCCTCTTCGAACTGGACGCCGACCTGTCCCAGCCCGACCATGCCCTGCTCTCCGAAGCCTTCGGCCGCTTCTGGGGAATGACGGGCAAGGGCGATGTAAGTTAACACCGTCCTGAGCGGAGCTGCGATGGCGGCGAAGTCGAAGGACGGGATGGATGCGCTTTGACTTCGCTCGTTTTGCTCGCTCCACTCAGCGCGAAAAAATGGAGATGTAATGGTTCGAGCCCTCTTCCCTGGCACGTTTGATCCCATTCACTACGGCCACATGGACATCGCAGCCCGCGCCTCGCGGCTGTTCGACGAAGTCATCCTGGCGGTGTACGACAAGCCGCTCAAGACCCTGATGTTTTCTCCCGAAGAACGCATTGCGCTGGTCAAAGAATCTTTCAAAGACAATCCCAAAGTCAAGGTGACAGGCTACAGCGGCCTGACCATCGACTTCGCGCACAAGATCGACGCGCAGGTCATCGTGCGCGGATTGCGCGTCTTCTCGGATTTCGAGTTCGAGTTCCGCATGGCGCTGGCCAACCAACGCATGGCCGCTGACGTCGAGACCGTGGCATTGATCACTGCCGAGCAGCACACCTTCCTTTCGTCCAGCACGGTGCGCGAGATCGCCATGTTGAATGGTGACGTGTCGAGCATGGTCCCGCCGCATGTACACGCCGCGCTCAAACGCAAGTTGAACGAGATGACCGAGAAACACAGTCCGCCCAACGCGTTGCGGGATTAAAAATGAGATAGAATTGGAATCATCCGTATCTGCGGAGGAGCCTTATGGACATTCTGCAACTGATTGACCGCCTCGAAGAACTCTTCAACGAAAGTAAGGCCGTCCCGTTCACCCACAATGTGGTGGTGGACGAGGATCGCATGCTGGAGTTGATCGACCAGATGCGCATCGCCATCCCCGACGAAGTGAAGAAGGCCCAGCAGTTGATCGCCCAGCGTGACCGTGTGATGGCGCAGGCGCAAGAAGAGGCCAACCGCACCCTGGCACTGGCGCGCGAGAAGGCCGACCAGTTGGTCCAGAAGGATAGCATTATGGCCGATGCCCAACGCCGCGCCGACCAGGTCAAGGCCCAGGCTCTGGCTGAAGCTGACAACGTCCGCGCGGAAGCGGATAACTACGTGCTCGACAGCCTGACCAAATTACAGGCCGAGCTGGACAAGCTCAGCAACCAGGTGCGGAACGGTATCCGCACCGTGGAGGACGAGCAGATGCGCAAGGCCGCCAGTCCGTCCAACGCGGATTGAGCACCAAATCCCTGAAACAAAACGACCGCCTTCACGGCGGTCGTTTGATTCTGGAAGGGCTATCCCGCAAACTGGAACGTAGGTGTGCCCGTCACTTCTGTGACGATTTTGAACACCCCACCCGAGAGCGGATACTCCTGTAACCTTTCCTGGCTCAGACCTTTGCGCGCCGAGGTGACGTATAGTTCGCTCAAGTCCGCGCCACCGAAGATGCAGGAGGAGGGCTGCGGGACGGGCATGGGAATCTGATCGAGCAGACGCCCTGTGTGTGGGTCCCACTTCGTGACTTGCGCGCCGCCCCACATGGCGATCCACAGGTTGCCATCCGTGTCGGAGGTCATGCCGTCGGGCCAGCCCAAACCGTCTGGCACGCGAACGGCGGGACGCGGGTTTGCGATCTGGCCTGTGGCCAGGTCGTAGTCGAAGGCGGTCACCTGACGGGTGGGTGTGTCGGTGTAGTAGAAGGTCTTATGATCGGGACTCCACGTCAGGCCGTTAGAGATGGTGATGCCCGAGAGCAGTTTCGTGACGGTCTTCCCGTCGAAGGAATACAACGCGCCCGTGGGCTCGGTCTCGTTCATGTCCATGCTGCCTGCCAGGAAGCGCCCTACCGGGTCGCATTTCCCGTCATTGAGGCGGTTGTTTGCAGGTTCGCTCAAAGTGGCGAGGACGGTCCGTTTGGCGGAATCAGGCTGGAGGTCCACGATGGAACTTTTCAGGGCCAGGATCAGGCCGCCGTCGCGGCGGAGAGCGGCGCATCCGATGAATTCGTCCAACTGGGCCAGCAGGTCGGCCCCCGCGTAAATGCGTTTGTTGAGGATGTCCAGCCAGTGGAGAGTCTGGGTGCGCGCATCCCAGAATGGACCTTCGCCGAGTTCGGCGCGTGCATCGAAGAGGAGTTGGGGGGTGTTTATCATGAGAGCTCCGAAGTGAGTGGAAGTAGGATAAACCCGTCAGGCGACCTGGTGTCTAGAACCAATCGCGTTTGTAGAATACGAAGGTGGCGATGGCGGTGATGCTGATCGAAATGGCAAAAACCAACACGAAGGCCAGCGGATGTTCCTCGCCGGGCAGGTGGACGTTCATGCCGTAGAAGGAGGCCACGATGGTCGGCAGGTTGAGGATGATGGTCAGGGCGGCCAGGGCCTTCATCACGCCGTTGAGATTGTTCGAGATGATCGAGGCGAATGCGTCCATCATGCCCGAGAGAATCTCGGTGGCGATGCTGGTCATCTGGATGGCCTGCTGATTTTCGGTCAGCACGTCTTCGAGCAGGTCCTGGTCCTCCTCGTAGTAGTTGAAGATCTGGGTCTTCTGCACGCGCTCCATCATCACTTCGTTCGAGCGCAGGGCGGTGGCGAAGTAGGTGAGGCTCTTCTGCTGTTTGAGCAGTTCCAGCACCTCGCGATTGCGCGTGGATTTTTGTAACTGATCTTCGATGATCTCGGTGGTCTTGTTGATGTCGCGCAGACAGTTGAGGTAACGCGCGGCCGTTTCAAGGAAGATATATAGCGCCAGACGGTAGCGCTTGCCGGTCCTCAAGCCACGGTATTTTCCGTTGGTCAGCACCTTGAAGATATCGCTCTCGTAGCGGCTGACCGTGAAGATCAGGTTGCCCTGGATGTAGATGCCGAGCGGCACGGTGATGTAGGGGATGTCGGAGGTGTCGCCCTGAAAGTAGGGAATGCGCAACAGAATGAAGGTGAATTCCTCATCCCGTTCCATGCGCGCCATTTCATCCTGGTCGAGCGAATAATTGATGTAATCAGCATCCATCCCCCAATCGATCAGTTTGTTGATCTCCTCGGGCGTTGGGTCCACGGCATTGACCCAGGCGCCGTTCACGGCTGTCTCCAGCCTTTCCAACCCCTGCTCGGTGTTCTTGTAGATGTTGAGCATGGCAGCCTCCTGTGCGTGAAATCTCACCGCGCAGGAAGCCATGCTTCTTACGCGATGCGGTACGTTTTATCCTGATGCGCGTGCCAATCGCCCAGTGTACTGGGAGGTTGACTGTCGGCGGAACCTAGATCGCTTTCGTCCTGATTCATCCTATCATCCTTGTTACAAGGCAATTGTACGCGGATTGAACAAATCACACAACGGACCTGTCATTCGCGTTTCAACAAAAAAGTGCCGAGGTCACCCGCGTGCGGCGGCATTTTGTACACGAAGATCAACTCATCCTCGTCGAAGGCGTCGGGTTCCCAATTGGAGAAGTCGAACGAGATGGTCACCACGCGCGCGCCGGGTTTAAGCTGGGAGGTTAGTTTGGCTTCGAGCTTCGGGACATAATCGGAGGTGAGGTAGGCGAAGACCACATCCGCGTCGGGCAGATCCGCTTTGAGGAAATTTCCCCAATGCACCTGGATCTGAGTGCCGACTCCGCTGAACAGGCCGTTGATCCACGCCCGGGCGACCTGCACCGGCCCCGCGTCGATGCCGATAGCCTGCGCCTCGAATTCCTTCGCGGCGAGGATTAGTACGCGTCCGTCCCCGCAGCCCAGGTCGATCAGCGTCTCGCCTGGGCGCAGGCCCGCCAACTTGAGCGCCTTGCGGATGCGGGCGTGTCTCGTCGGCTTGGCGGGCAGGCCGTAAAAGTAGGGCACCAGATAGTCGACGAGGACGTAGACCATCCAGAGGGCGGCTAGGGCAACGAGGATGAGTTTGAGCGTGTCCATGTTCATGGACGGCAATCGTAGAGTTCGAGTTTATCGGGCAAGGTGAGGTGTTGGACCTGCATACAGTTGGTAAAGACCCAGTCAGCATATTTGGATTGGCCTGGTTCATGCGGTTCGAGCAGGAAGAAGCGCACGTTGCCATCGGCCACGTGCTGGGCCAGTTCGTCCGCGGTCAGGATCGGGTCTGCGCCGGTGAATCCGCCTATGGCCATGACAGGCTGCTTCGTCAGCAGTTGCAGGGGCGAGGCGACCACGGCGTTCTCGGTGGCGACCAGGAAGGTCTCATCTTGATGCTGCGCCAGCAAAAATTCCGCCGTTGATTCGTACTTGCTCAGATGGTTTCGTTTCCCGCCCCAATAGACCAGGTCTGGCGAGGCGTGAGGCAGGGTGACGTCACCGCCGATCCATAGGGGGGTGGTGGCCCACACAAAGGGCACAAGCAGCATCGAGAACAGGATCGGAATGAGGATGGCCTCGTTCGCAGAGCGGAAACGATAGATCAGGTAGATGGCTCCACCCAGCCCCAGAACCAGGATGGGCAGGAAGACCAGATTCACTTTTGGGAAGAATCCAAAGGCGGACAAGGCCAACGCCAGAACGATCGCTGTGATCAGCGCGGCCCGCCAGCCTGCTTGTTGACCTTTGAAGAATCCCACGATCCAGAATGCCAGTGCGGCGGAGGAGGGGACAGTCAGCCCCATCAGGAGTCCGTCGAAATATGTCTTCTCGTAATACCCGAGGAAGAAGATGGCCGTGATCACGGTCAGGAGAATGGCAAGCGGCATCAGCCAGGTGGAGTGGCGTTTGGCGTTGAAATCTTCCATCCAGGCGGAGAGGCCCACCGCCGAGAGGGCCGCCACGGGCGGCGCCAGCATGTCGAGGTAGTAGCGGTGGATCAATCCGCCGTAGCTGAAGAACACCGCGGCAGGGATGAGCCAGCCCGCCCACATCGAGTAGAACAGGGCCTCCTTGCCAAGCGGCAGTTTCCACGAGGTGTGGACCATGCCGCTGACCAGGGCCAGCAGCGCCAGCGGCAATAGCCAGGAGACCTGTCCCGCCATCTGCGGGTTGAACAGGCGCAGCAAGCCTGGGTCGCCCACTTCGGGCAGGCCGCCGTCGGGCCAGACTTTGGCGGAATCCGCTGCGGATGGCGGGACGGCTGATTGCGCGGGAGCAGGCGTGGGCGTCGGCGTCGCGGGGGCGGGATTCTTTTCGCGAATCCCGAAGATGGCCACGATCTTGCCCAGTCGGCGCACTCCGTTATGGACGGCCACCAGTTCCATTTCGTTGTTGGTGGAGGTCGAGCCCACGTAAGGGCGCTGGTCGGCGGGGGTGGAATCCACGGCGACGGGCCAGGCGAACGAGACTGCAAACATCACCAGCATGGCCAGGGTCAGTTGGCCCGCGCGCTTGAGCAGTCCATGCGGGGGCGGCAGGAAGAGAAACAGCGCGGGCACTACGAGATAGGCTTGCAGCATTTTGATGTTGAAGCCGACACCCACCAGCGCGGCGGAGACCAGCAGCCAGCGGAGTTTACCCGTCTCGGCGGCTTTGATCGCCGCCCAGGCCGCCAGTAGCACGACGAAGGTCAGCAGGCTGTCGGGAGTATTGTTGCGGGCGGTCGCCACGCTGATGGGGGTGACCGCCAGGATCAGGGCGGCCAGCAGTCCCGCCGTTTCGCCGAAGGTACGCTGGACGAGCTTGTATAGCACCAGCACGGAGAGCGATCCTGCCAGCGCCTGCGGTAGAATCAGCGACCAGCCGTGGAATCCGAAGACCAAAACGCTCAAGGCCTGGATCCAGAAACCGAGCGGGGGTTTGTCCACGCTCACGAAGCCGGCCGAGTCGAACGAGGCGAAGAAGAAATTATGCCAGCTCGTCAGCAGACTCTGCACCGTGGCGGCATAGTACAAATTACCGAAGCCGTCCTGTCCGATGCGGAAGAAGCGCAGAGAGAAGGCCAGGAGGAAGAGGAGGGGGAGAAGGTATTTTGGTTTCATGCGCAATGAGGCAAAGAATCAGAGAGGCAGCGAATCAACGAGTCAGCGAGTCGGCGAATCAGCGGTGTTGGAAGGATTTTTGATGTTGTAGTTCCGTCACGAGCAGGGAGATGACCTCGTCTGCAAGAGATAGTCGCTGTTCCAGGACCGTGTGATCAAAGAAACGACGCGAGCGGTAGAGCCAGCCTTTGGTTTCACGAGCTGAGGCAAGTGAGACGCGGTAATGATACAGCAATTCCTTGCCATATCCACGTCCCAACCCTTCCTCCAAATTGGCCGAAACAGACGCCGAACTCCGCACAATCTGGTCGGCCAGTTTTCGCCCGCGGTCATCTTTCATCCATGTTTCGGTATCATCCCAGATCAAGTCGTACAAATACAAAGCCTTACGATAGCCTGCGAATTGCCAGATCGGCTCATTTTTTACCTGTACTGGAACCATTATTTCCCACATCTGATATTCCATCATTTATCCTCTTCCTCTTTTTTAGGGCCGTTGACTCACTGAATCGCTGATTCACCGAATCGTTGAATCGCTGACTCGCTGAATCATTGAATTGCTGATTCGTTTATTCGCTGAATCGTCAGGAACCATCTGGTGAGGAAGAACGCCGCCACCCAGGTCAACAGGTTGAGCGCCACGAAGAACCCGATGATGACGTAGTTGCCCGAATTGAAGATGGGCGAGGGCGGCGGGTGCATCACGTTGGCGGCGGTGGCAAAGATGACCCGCAGCACGACGATGTAGGCGATGTTGGCGGCCGAGGTCAGCAGCTTGTTGCTCATCATCCATAAGCCGACCTGGAGCAGCACGCCCACCACGGCGAAGGTCACCGCCAGGCGGAAGCGCGGCTCGGACAGGAACAGGCCGTTCCAGTTGGTCTGCATGGCCAGCAGCGAGAGCGGCAGATACGTCACCCAGAAGACGATGCCCGCGCGTCCCAGCGCAGCCGACCAACGGTGGAAGACATCGCGGCGGGTGATGAGTCCCGCCAGCCCGGCCAGCGCGGCAGCAATGAAGGCGATCTCGGCGGTCAGCACCCAGGCGCCGTGCAGATAGACGATGCGCACGTTCGCGCCTAGCGACTGCTCCTCGGGCCCGAAGAGCGCCAGCACGGCAATGGCCAGCACGACGACGAAGAAAAGCATGAGGGGAGATTTGAGTTTGGACATGACTGGATTGTACCCAAAAATAATCTACGGAATGCAATTCGCTATGAATTGCACCTGCACCACCACATCATTCGGCGCGAGGATATGCAGTTGCGCCCAGTAATTGTTCGGCCCGTAGATCACCAGCGATTTCTGCACGGTCTGCGTGGCGGCCTCGGTGAAGACGCGCGGTTCCTCGCGCGTGACCTCGCCCGCGCTGGTCTCCCAGCGCCAATCCACCAGGGTGGGTCCCTCCGTGGTGATCTCGCCAATGATGAGGACGTACTGTGGAAAGGCTTCACAGCCGACCGTGATGCGCGGCGGTTCGGCGCGGACCTCCAGCTTGCTGACCGTTACATAGGGCGGATCCACCACGGGCAGCGACTCCGTTTCCCCGTCCAGGTCGGTGGCACTGGCCGCCGCCCAGCAGAATTCTCCGGGGAAGTTCGGATTGCGTAGATACCACCACGAACCTGTGGAATCCTTGCCCGCAATCTGCGCCATCTGGAACGGCGTGAGATTGTCCACCACGGCGTAGATGGTGCCCGGCCCGAATCGACAGTTGACGAGGAATTCGCGCGCCGCGGCGTAGACGGTCGGCGGGCGCGGGGTGCGGGTGGGGATGGGCGTGGACGTGGGCGGCGGAATCGAAACGGTGACAGTTACGGGCGCAGGGGTGGAGGTGGGCGTAGATAAATCCTCCGCAAGGAAGCGGCAGCCTGCCAATCCCAGCGCAAACGCGAGGGCGGCGAACCAGACACGCGGTCGCATGATGTCTCCTCCTGGACTTCAAATTCGGCGTTTGAAAATGACCTTGTGTTCTTACTTATTGTATAACAAACCCACCCTGGATATGGTGCGGAAATGACACTTTCTCGTTTTCGACGTGTTTTAATAAACCATTATCAAATCTTGACAATTTTTTTACACCCGCGTGCTATCCTTTGTATTGTCAACAAAAGGAGAAACTATGAAAAGTATCTGGAAATGGATCCTTGGGATTTTAGTGGTTGTGTTGGTGCTGGCCGCGGTGGGATCCGCCGCCTACATGTGGACCAGTCACTCGGCCTTCATGTATGGAAATTACGCCCGCGGTTGGGATGGCCCCATGATGCGCGGCAATGACGGCTGGAATCGTGGCTGGAACAATGGCCCGACGATGATGACCGGACGCGGCGGTTTCCTGCCCTTCTTCGGTCCGCTTGCCCTGCTGGGCGGGCTGGTGAAACTGGCCTTCTTCGGCGCGCTGCTCTACGGCGCGTACTGGCTGGGCAGACGCAACGCCCGCGTGGTGGTGGATACTCCGCCCGCGGCCCCCGCTGAACCCGCTCCCCAGACCGACAAGCCTGCCTAATCTCCAATCCAAAATGCGAACCGCCCCGTGATTTTCACGGGGCGGCTTTGTTTAGAACTTATCCGAAAATTCTTATTCGTCCTGAGCGGAGGGGCTGCGTGTTTATTGCAGTCCCGTCGTCGAAGGACAAAGGCGTTCCGACTGCGCTTCGCTCAACACGAAGGGCCTTTTAATTGTTAGTTTACTTGACCTTCACCGTGAAAGTCTGTGTTTGTTCGGGGTCCACGGGATTGTTCGAGGGCGGATAGTAGCCGAGGGTGATGGTGGTCTCTCCTGCGCCGACCGCCTGGAAGGTCCACACGTCCACTCCGCCGCCGCCCACCAGTCCGGGCTCGCTGGTGGATTTGTAATCCTTGCTGACGAATTTCACCACAGTCTCGTCCAGGGCGCCGACGATCTCCCAGCGATAGCCCGTGGTGGGGTTGGAGTTGAGCATGAGCTTGAACGTGCCGCCGGCCGTCGCGTCCAGTTGACGGGCGGGGTCGGAGATTGCCATCGTCGGCGCGGGGGCGGGAGAGGATGCGCCGCCGCAGGCCGTGAGCAGCAGGGACAACGCAAGCGTGAGGAAGAGGATTCGTTTCATTCTGACTCCTTATGAGATCCAGACCATGATCTGTTCTTTTATGATCCATTTGCCATTCTGCTTTTCGAGCAGATAATACGTGCCATCGCCCATCAGCGGTCCGCCCACCCAGCCGACGTAGATCAGCGCCTGGTTGAGGGTACGGTTGAAGCCCACGCGTGAGAACTCCGTGTAGCCCGCCATCGAATACTTTTTGTAGAAGGCGTCCCAGCCGTCGGACTGTTTGAAGATCGCAGCGCGTTCTTCGTCGCTCAACAGCACGTACTCCACACCCAGGTCCATATCGGGCGAAAGCTGGCTGGGCTGGGCGTTGCGCTCCATGTAATTGTCGAGCGTGTCCTTCGAGACACCCTTCAGTCCAGACTTGATATAGTCGAGCATTTGCTGCGGGTTGTCGGGGGCCATGTCGGTGGATGTGTCCTGGAGGATCACCATCGGCCCGTTCAGGTCATTGGCGAAGAAGGCATACACCGCCTGCTCCTCCCTTTCGATGTCGGCCTGGCTGGGCTGGGATTGCAGCGTGAACAACCCGCAGGCCGACTGGGTCAGGGTCAGGATGAGCAGGGCGATTAAGGCGGGGCGGAACAGGCGTGTGGACATGGACATTCTCCTCAGGATGATTTGTACACCCGATGGATGCTTCCCGTCCATGATTTGTTCCGCGCCTGTCATGGGACCTTGGTCATGGTTCCGTTTCTGGGCCTATTCCTCGCCCAAGCGCTCCACCCGCTTGCGGACCAGCATCAACGGGCCGACGGCGCAGCCCAGGCTCACGCTCCCGCCGATCAACAATCCGCCCAGGTAGCCGTAGACCAGCGGCAGGTGGAAGAAACTGACCAGTCCCAGCGGGGCGATGAAGAGCAGGAAGGAGATCGGCAGGAAGAGCATGGTCACGATCTGACCGAGGCAGCCCATCCCACCGGCGTTGATCTTGCGCGGGTCGTCCCATGTGAAGTTGGCGCCCGTCACACCGAAGGCCAGCAGGATGCCCGCCATGCCCGCCTGACACAACAGCATGGTGACCAGCCCGAACCCGAAGTCCACGAGGGACATGCGTTGAAGGATGGCGATGCCAACCAGGAAGATCGACCCCAGTGCGACGGTGGGTAGGTAGGCCACCAAGAACTTGGCGGCCAGCAGTTGCGAGCTGCGTACGGGCGAGACCTTTAATATCCAGTAGTTCTTGCCCTCCTGTGAGAAGCCCATGCCCGCCAGGCGCGAGAGCAGCGTCCAGCCGACGAACAGGGACATGCCCACGTTGCCGTACGACAGCATCAGTCGCAGCGAGTCCATGAACCAATCGGGGGCTTCGCCGCGCCCTGCGGGAACCTCTCCCGCGCCGCGGAACAGGATGAAACTGTAGATGACGCCCATGATGAGAGGCGTGATGAGTTGCGACAGGTTTCGCAGGTCGCGCCACAGGGTGGTGAAATCTTTTTGCACGAGGCCCAGCACAGGGGCGGAGAGGAGCCGCGTCAACCCCGCTGAAACGGGAGTGGCTTCCGCCTGGGCGGGGCGCGGGGCGCGGACCGTCTTCTTCTTCCGCTCGATGACCTGCATACCTGCCCAACCGGTGTAGTACCAGCGCTCGGCGGTGTTCAGCGAGGCCATGAATACAACGGCGGAAATCCCCACCGTGAGGAGGACCAGCCCCAGACCTTCCAGCCAGCGGCTTTCTCCCACGGCCACCAGACCGCGGCCCGCCCAGTTGAGCGGAAGCCAGGGCGTGCTGGCAGCCAGCATCATCCCACTGATGCGCGCCCCCGAGATGCTGCTGGCATGATCGCCGTAGGCATTGGCCAGGTTGCCCATCTGCGAGCAGGTGAAGCCGAAGATGGCGCCGATGAAACCGAGGATCTCGGCCGCGCGGCGCGGCGGCAGGACTCGCACTACCAGCATGACCAACAGCGCGGAAATGCCCGCCGCGGCCAACGCCAGCAGGATCATCACGACGATCACCAGCGGGTAGAAGAGGAAGTTATATCCCTGCGACCAGCCCAACCCGTAGAGGATCGGCAGGCCGAAGAAACTAACCAGCGCAAAGTTGGGCAGGATGGCCTGCAGCAGCTTGGCGACGAACACCGCGCGAATCGGCACGGGCGAGGCCAGCAGAAAGTCCATGTCGCCCGAGAGGTACAGGGCTTGCAGCAGCACGCCGAAACTGGTCAGCAGGATGCCCACGAAGAGCGCGGTCAGCGTCAGGGCGGGAATCATGCCCAGGAAGGGCCGCAGGTCCATCTGCATGTACTGGGTCAGGTCGGGCGAGGTCATCAGGCCCAGCAGGTATTGACTCAGCATGAACAGGCCGAAGGCTATGCCCAGGATCATCAGCCATAGCGCAACCATGCCAATTTTGCGGCGCAGTTTGGCGTGGCGGAACCCGTTGAAGGTCAGGCGCACGCGCAGGCCCAGCAGTTTCCAGACCGCGGGCAGGATGCGCGGGTGGGGTGCGGGGAGGGTGGGATGGAGCGGGGCGTCGTTCATTTCAGGATTTCGGCGATCTCGGCTTCTTCGGCGCCGCCCGTCAGGCCGAGGAAGATGTCTTCGAGGCTGGCTTCTCCCGTCTGGTCGAGGGTACGCAGTTCGTCCATGGTGCCGACGGCCACGAGCTGGCCCTTGTTGATGATGCCGATGCGGTCGCACATGCGCTCGGCGATTTCGAGGATGTGCGTGGAGAGCATCACCGCAGCGCCGCGGTCGGCCATCTGGCGCAGGATGTCCTTGATCAGGCGGGCCGACTTCGGGTCCAGGCCGACGGTGGGCTCGTCGAGGACGAGCACCTTCGGGTCGTGCATCAGCGCGGCGGCCAGCGAAGCCTTCTGCTGCATACCGTGGCTGTACGAGTCGACGGTGTCATCGGCAGCGGCCGTCAGGTCGAATGTCTTGAGTAGTTCGTCGATGCGGCGGACGGTCTGCTGGCGGTCGAGGTTGTACAGGTCGCCCACGAAGCGCAGCAGTTCGCGTCCGCTCAGTTTGGCGTACAGGTTGGGGGTGTCGGGCACGTATCCGCTCGCGGCCTTGGATAGCATGGGCTGGGCCTGGACGTCGTGTCCCGCCACATTGACGGTGCCCGCCGTCGGCTGGAGCAGCCCGACGATCATCTTGATGGTGGTGGTCTTGCCCGCTCCGTTCGGGCCGAGGAAGCCGAACACCTCTCCGCCGTACACTTCGAAGCTGACGTCGTTCACGGCGACCTTGTCGCCATAGCGTTTGATTAGATGACTGGTTTGGATCAGGGTTTCAGGCATGGGGGCTCCAGAATTCTTGGGAAAGTATCCTAATTGTATACGCAAGTGGCGGGGACGGGGATGCGAAAACGCTACTATCCTTTTTGCGTTCCAAGGATAATATATGTAGAGAATTCTCCGAAAGTTCCATGCATGGATGACCTATCCGCAATCACCCGCATCAAACAAGGCGATTTGAACGGCCTGGAGCCCCTGGTACGCCGCTATCAGGCGCAAGCCGTCCAGGCTGCGTACCTGATCGTGTACGATCGCGCGTTGGCAGAGGACGTGGCCCAGTCGGCCTTCATTACCGTGGCCGAACGCATCCACCAGTTCGACGAAGGACGCCCGTTCGCTCCCTGGTTCTTCCGCATCGTGGTCAACGCTGCGCTCAAGGCGACCGCCAGACAGAAGCGCAACCGCTCGCTGGAGGAGTTGGACGAATCCGCCGCTTCGCTGGCTCGTTGGTTGACCGATCCCAGCCCCAGGCCCGAACAGGTGCTGGAGGAAAAGCAGGTCCGCGCCCACATTCTGGATGCCATCCATAGCCTGCCTCCCGAGGGACGCGCTGTGATCGTAATGCGCTACTACCTTGGCCTGAGCGAAGCGGAAATGTCGGTCCGCCTGGAACGTCCGCTCAGCACCGTCAAATGGTGGCTGCGAGACGCGCGCAAACGCCTGGCCAGCCTGATGAATGGAAGGAATTGAACATGGACAAACGAACCATCCAGTCCATTTTGCAGGACGCGCTGGAAGAGCAGATTCCTTCTGCACAGATCGACCTCTGGGGCGCCGTCGAGCAGGGTCTTGTCGCGGGTCTGTCGCAACAAGGAGAAAAAATGAAAACAACCCAACTGCGCCGTGTATCCCGCGCCGCGCTGATCACACTGTCCATTGCCGTGTTGCTGGCGTTGGCTCTTGTCACCCCGCAGGGACGCGCCCTAGCACAAAACATCTTGAAGTTCTTTATCCGTTCCGGTAGTGACTCGATTTCCGTGCCGACGGCTGAACCCTATCAATGGATCACGACCACCCCGGGCGCTCCACTGCCGACCGACACGCCCCGTCCGGCGGAGGCCGCTTTTGCCGCCGAGTGCGGTGACTTCTCCGCCCCGCACTGTTCGGTGGAACAAATTCGAGGCATGGTAAGTTTTCAGGTCAAGGAGCCTGCAAAGATTCCCGACGGGTTTTACTTCGCCGGTGCAACGGGCGGACCCGATAGCGTAGTCCTGACCTATTACTATGAAGAACAAAATGGCAGCATCACAATCACCATCGAACGTTGGACGGGCGCTCCCTCTCCGCAGTCGGACCTTGTCGGCTCCAGCGCGGAGGTCGAGAAGGTGCAAGTCGGTTCCATTGAAGGCGAATATTTCAAAGGCGTCTTTGCCTATGAAGACGGAAGCGACACCGCTACCTGGGATTCGGATTTCGGGAACGAGACCTTGCGCTGGGTCGATGGCGATGTCTCCTACACCATCCTGTATTTCTATCCACCCATCCCGATGGGAAAGGAAGGCATGGCGGCTCTCGCAGAGACCATGACCACGGCTCCAGTGGAAAAACTACCCACGCCGACACCGTCCGCCTTCGACATGGCTTGGGACCCGCGGGATATGTACAACCTGAGCATTCCCGAAGCAGAGGAAAAGGCCGGGTTTACCCTACGGTTACCCACGAACCTGCCGGATATTTTCATCCTCGTTGGCGCCCATTATGAAGAGGAGAACAACACGGTCTGGGTCTACTACCAGCTCGACCCGAATCAATTTGACGGCAACTCAAACGGGTTGGTGCTCCGCGAGCAGTCTGCAACGAACCCTGGAGACAGCGCCCTTGGCGACATCATCATCGGTGACTACAACACCCTCCCGGAAGGGAACCCCGATAATTTGATGGTGGTCCCCACTGACGCCAGTTTGGAGACGGTGCAGATCGGTTCAGTGACAGGCAAGTACATCGAAGGCGTCTGGAGCGGAACGGATTGCTGCGGCTGGCAGTGGGATCCAATGCCCTTCATGAAGACCCTGCGCTGGTGGGCGGATGGCAGAGCCTTCGAGTTGAGTTACACGGGGATGGAAATCGGCAGGGACGACATGGTGCGAATTGCCGAAAGCATCAAGTAGAACAAGATTGAACAGCGAAGGACGGAGAAAAAAACTCCGTCCTTTTTGTACATCTGTGGCGATATACTTCTGTCAGATTTGGGATGCGAGTGCGTTTTATATATTGAACGCGCGTATCTCAAATTCTGGAGGCATGATTGACCGAAATTTCCACACTGCAAACCATCAAACGCTGGCTGTGGCGCGAACAGGAGTACTCGATCTCGGATGCGGATGTTTTTGCACACCTGTACGATCAAAGCCATTTGACTGTGTTCCGCTATGTTTATGGATTAAGCGGCGGTCCACAGCAGGATGTGGAAGACATAACGGCTGAAACTTTCACGCGGGCCTGGGTTACACGCCATCGTTTCACTGGCAATGAGCAGGCTGCGCTGGGATGGCTGCTACAGATCGCTCGCAATCTTGTGATCGATTCATCCCGCCGCAACAAGGCGCGCGCGGTCGATGAAAATGTGAATATCGAGTCTTTACTTGATGTGAGCGCATTACCCGAAGCAGATGTTGTCACCCGCGAGCAGGCGGAAATCCTTTGGAACCTGCTGATCAGCCTGACGGAAGATACGCGCGAAATGCTTGTGCTGCGCTACCTGCTGGGCTGGCAGGTCAAACAAATCGCATCGCATCTGGACATGACCGAAAACAACGTCAGTGTGAGAATCCGTCGCGCGCTCAACAGTTTGCAGCGGAATTGGCCGCAGTCGTAGGAGAAGAAAAACATGAACAACAAATCCAAGTCCGTGGGTCGCCCCGCTCCCGATGAGAATCGGATCGAAGAAATATTATCCAATATCCAGCCTGTGCCCGGGAACGATTTCCGCCAGAGGATGCAACGCGCTCCCTGGCAGGCTGCACGAATACAACAAGGAAAAATAACCATGAAAACAAAATTTGCTCTTTCTGCACTTGCCGTCCTGCTGGTTTTCGCAGCAACGGTAGCTTTTGTCCCTCCTGTTCGGGCGCAGGTTTCCGAATGGTTCAGCATCACTTTCCAAGACCCCAATGGCAGCGGCAGTTTCGGCGTTAGCGGAGACGAGCCAATGGCTTACCAGGTGATGCAGCCAGGCTACCTGCCCCAGATTCTTAGCGACAATACCGTTCATGCTTGGTTTGGCGAGGCTTCGGAAGTCGTCTACAAGGCGGATGATCAGTTCCTGGTCATTACACAAACGGAAGCTGTGGATGGCGAAAGCCTGCCGGACGGGGAAGCCGTCACGGTCAACGGGCACCCGGCTGTACTGAACAAGGGACTCTCTGGAACCTACCAGGAAGGACCAGAAGGCATGTCCATGCCCTTCGTAGAGATTGGAACTGATCAGGAAACACCAGAAGACGCAACCCACGGGGGCGGCATTGTCACCGACCAGGGAAATGGAACTCCGCAGTCCATTATCGTTGATCAGGTGGGTCCCGCCAACGACTTCATCACCTTCGATTACACCGATGCCGCCAAACTAACTTTCATGATCGGCAACACAAAAATTGAAATGCTCTCCAACCTGTCTTTGGATGAACTCTTGAAGATCGCCGAAAGTTTGATCCCTGCCAAATAACAAGGCTTGGAAAACGCTTATTGACTGATGTTCAAGTAGACCAAGATTGAATAGGAAAGGACGGAGTTTTTTCTCCGTCCTTTTTATACGTCTGTGGCAATATATTCCTGTCAGATTTGGAAGATAACAACATTTTATTTCACGACACCACAGTTTATACTCGTTGTAAGATTTTCTCCCCCTGTGCGTTTTCATGGTGAAACATGCGCATGTCTGGAGACTTTATGAACCCATTCCAACATCACAACTCACCTATCGCTGCCCCCGGCCGGTTCAGGGAGATGTACGAACGCGACCGCGTGTCTGTGTTTCGCTACATTTACGGCCTCACCGGCGGTCCACAGGCGGAAGTGGAAGACCTGACCGCCGAGACCTTCCTTCGCGCCTGGAAGGCGCGTCATCGCTTCGAAGGCAAGGCGGACTCGGTCGTTGGCTGGCTAATACGGATTGCCAAACGGTTGGTTATCGACGACTACCGTCGCGCGCTTCAGGCAACCCGCAAGCTGGTCACTGAAACCCAGGCAGAATCCACCCCGGAGCAGATTGCCATTGCCGATGAACAAAGGGAATTTCTATTCACCCTGCTGGCAGACCTGCCTGACGAACAGCGCGAGATCATCACCCTGCGTTACCTTCTCGGCTGGCGGGTGAACGACATCGCCGAACACGTCGACATGACGGAGAATAACGTCTCGGTGACGATCCATCGCACGCTTTCCAAACTTCGTGAAAGGTGGGCGCAAGCCGATGCCGAAAGCCTGACGATGGTCTTTGCTCAAGAGGAGAAAATCTCATGAACCCCGATGAAAAGCAGATCGAAGAACTGCTCGAAAATTCTTCGCTTGTCCCAGGCGCACGGCTGGACCGTCGTCTCGCCAATGCACCCTGGACCCCACAGGCGGTTGCCCACCGACGCTTTATCAACGCCACAGTCTTTGCCGTCCTGACCTTTGCTTTGCTCGTCGCCGCCACCCCGCAGGGACGCGCTCTGGCGCAGGACATCATCCGCCGCATCGGGAACTTCGTCGTCACCAATGAAACATCCGATGCGGAAAAATACGTCGCCACCCTCCAGAGCGGCACCCCGACGCCGACCATGGATCCCAATTGGGTATGTACGGATTGTCCGGAACCAGTGGAATTTGGTCTTTTGACCATCGAGCAGGCCAGCGCAAAGGCAGGCTTTCCTGTCTATGAGCCGACCTATATTTCTCCTGGATATCAACTGTCTGGGCGCGATGTGTTGAAGACCCAAAGCTCGATCACCGCCGATACGTCCTATCGCATGGAGCTGGATCCGCCTTTGCATGACGGACTGCAAATGACCGGCATCATCGCTATTGAACAGACCCGGGTCAGCAGCGACGCGCCGCCTTGGGAAATGGGCGTAGGGGATGTGCCCATCGTGGATGTGACCGTGCGCGGGCAGCCGGGGGTGTGGCTGGAGCAAGTCCCCATCATCCCATTTCAAGACTCGCAGGGAGAATGGGATTACGCGCGCTGGAATCAACTGATATGGTCTGAGGCTGGCTATAATTTTATGCTTCAGACGAACATGCCGTCGGATATCCTCCCGCTTTCCGAGTTGTTGAAGATCGCTGAAGCCCTCGAACCGTAATCGCGAGGGGGGATGCTTTCAGGCTGATCGAAAAAACAGGGCGACCCACGTGTCGCCCTGTTTTCATTCCTTGATGCTCAGTGAGGGAATCTTTTCCAGAAATGCGCCATAGCGGATGGCTTCCGCCTCGATCTGCCTCTGCGCGGCGGGCGTGATCGGGACGAAATACTCGGCCTGGACCTGCACCTGGTCCCGTTTGAGAGTCCGCTTCCACACCCCCACCGCCTGCCCGTCCACCACGATCACGGGGTGGAAAACACCGTTGTTCGTGAAGGCGTGCTTTTGATGTTCGAGCGTGATGGTGGCGGAACGGTCCTTGTAGCTGATGAGGAACTCGTCGAAGGCGGGCAACAGGAAGGCCGTCTCCTTCGGCTGGACCTTCATCGCGGCGAGCCAGTATGTTTTTTCCTCCACAATCTCGGACTGCAATTCTGCCTTCACCGATTCGAGCGCACGCCGCGCGTCGTTCACGGTCAGGCCCGACCACCAGGTGAAATCCTCCAGCGTGGCGGGACCGTGACTGGTGAAATAACGTTTTGCCAAACGCGCCAGCGCCTCATCCCGTTCGATGGGCGGGCTGGGCGGCACCCACGCTTCGAGCAGGGCAAAGGTCTGTTTTCCCTGTTGGGTCTTGCCGCTGCAGATCAGGCCCTCCAGTTCGGCCGCCATGAAAAGATGCGAGGCGCGGTTTTCGTCGGTGGCGATGCCTGCCTGCTCCAGTGCGCGGATCAGGGTCTCGCGCGTGGCGTGACTTCCGCCGCACAGGGACTTCTCGATCACCTTGCGGCTCTTCGAGAGCGTTCCTGCATCCAGGCCAAGTTCGCTGAGGCGTGACTTCATCCCCGCCTGGATGCGCGGCGCAGTCAGACTCAACATCCAGCGCAAGTCGTCGGCGCTGACGATGTGCCAGGTGGGCCGCAGCACGTGCGTGCGGATGATCTCGCCTCGATCCAGCGCCGCCCCCACGTCCTTTTCTGTGGCGTTCGGCAGGCGTACCCCCACCGCCCACTTGACCATCAGGGCGTCCTGTGCCTGCATCGCGCCCATCCATGCGACAAGTTCTCTGGGCGAGGTGAATTTCGTCTCTGCAATCTGCTGGTTGACCAGACGGAGGTTGGCGATCTGTTGGAGGTTCATGCGGCAATCATACTGGATGGGTCGCTCTTCGTCCATTCCTGCCCGGGTCCTGTTATTTTTTCACAAGTGCTCTATAGCAAGGATGTCGTTGTGAGGGTTGAGGCGCGACAGCGTCGAAATCCCGAAGCAACAAAAAGGGGCGGACATCTGTCCGCCCCTGCAAGACTTCATGGAGTGATTGTTGAGCGTTTGTTACTTCAACGCCTCAGCGATCTTGACCATTTCATCCTGCGGCAGTTTTGACGCCTGTATCATAAAGAAGAGGTCGTCTTCCTCCCACATGAGATAGCTCACCGGGATATCCTGCCCATTCTCATCCACCCAAATACCCATGATGGCGTCCTTTACGAAGACAGCGTCTTTTCCGCGGACTTTAATCTGCGTCACGTTAACATCGCCAACATGGAACGGGATTTGATCCTGTTGGTTGAAAGTGGATTGGGTAATTTGCAAGTCGGCGCCGTCCACTGTCGTATATGCCATGCTGGAGTTCATGTAACCGGGTCCGACAAAAACCACGTTATTGTTGGGCGCGTCGATGAGCGTGAAACCTTCTGGAATGTACGCCGGGGTCAATACCTTGAAGCCGAACTGGTCCAGCGCCTCTTTGGCAGTGAGGATGCGCACGTTGGGGTCAGGGGGAATCGGTGTCGGGCCGTTCGAAGCATATCCGCTTCCATTTTCGGGAGCTTGGATTGGATCACCCGATATGGGCGTTGGGTTGAAATTCGCGGCGGGTGTCTCCAACGGGAGCTTTTGAGGAATCACAACGAACGGACCCACGTGATTCAAGATCTCCTGAGCCAAAGCCTGTACGGGGGGGAGGGCAGCCGCCATCAATAAAATGATGGCAATGGCGCCCGCATAGACAAAGTTTTTCGTACGAGTTTTCATGAGTCGGTTTCCTTTTTCTTTGGGAGACCATTCTTTCCGTTGGTCGGAGATGCGGAGGAGCAATTTCTGCCTGAGCGTTTTCTGAATTCGGCTTTCGGTGCTCAGATCATGGCGGGCAAGAAGCTGCGCGGTTTCGACCAGTTGGCGATATTCCTTTCCAAGCCGCTCTGTATCGGACGGGGCGCGCCCGTCAAGCAGATGATCAACATCGTGCTCCAATTGTTCGATCAGAAATTTCTCATTCATGCGAGCTCTCCTTGTCGCTTAATAGCTTCCGAAGCTGGCGCAATGCCCGATACAGGATCACACCTACGTTGCTTTCACTCAAACCGGCCACCTGTGCAATCTCCCTGTTTTCAAGCCCCGAGGCGAATTTCAACGCGATGAGGTCCTGTTCGCGCGGGGGAAGCTGTCGGATCGCAGCCAGAAGCCTTGTGTTGGCATCCATGATTTCCACAACTTCCTCAAGGGGAGAGTCAGGAGAGGGATGTGTAACGATTCGATCCAACGACAGCCAGCGACGGCGGTTTAAGGAGCGGTGATGATCCTGCACTGCATTTCTAGCGATGGCAAACAACCAGGCCCCGAAAGGCGCTCTTTGCGGGCGGTAGGAACCGATGTTGGTCAGCACACGCTCAAAGATTTGAGAGGTGATCTCATCTGTGATGTCTGCGTCCTGCACGCGATACCGCACATAGTTGTAAACCTTCGAAAAGTAATGGTCGTATAATGCGGCAAATGCAGACGGTTCAATGGCCGCCCGGGCGGCGAGGTCTGATTCATTTGCCAATAGGGGGTACGTATGGTTCAACGTGTCTCCTTGGATGGACATTTCCGGATTTGTCTACAAGTAAATACGCCGATGTTTTACTTTCATTACAAGGTATGGATGGCAGCCGTCCATGAAATGTTTCCCCAAAAAGGCAATGGAAATTATCCAATGTTACGATGAAACGAAAAAGACGGGGGCTTTCACTTCGCTGCACAAACCCCGATCCCAAGGATGCAATTTATCTTTTCATCGTTCTATATTTCACCTGCTGTGGCATCAAATCCTTGTCGAATTTCCCCTGCATCATCGTTTTGTAGTCGGAGCGGTTGCCCAGCCCTCGCGCATGAAACCTTCAGACATGAGAGACAACCCGGTTACGCCCCGATTGCTTGGCCTTGTACAGCAACCGGTCTGCATCTTTAAGCAGGGACTCGAAATCCTGCCCGCTGCCTTCGCTGCTGACCACTCCCAGGCTGATGGTAAGGCGGATGGACTTTCCATCCACCGGAAGCGGGGTGTCTGCCACCATGTGGCGGATTCGTTCGGCCGTGCCTTGCGCCTTCTCGATGTTTGTCTCTGGCAGGATCAACATAAATTCCTCCCCGCCGTAACGCGCCGCCAGGTCACATGCGCGGATTTCCCTGGTTAGCAGTTTCGCCAGAGACACCAGCACCCTGTCGCCTGCGGGGTGGCCGTAGATATCATTGATTTTCTTGAAATGGTC
>CALFXA010000243.1 GCA_937928015.1 uncultured Anaerolineales bacterium
ATTTTCTCCTACCTATGTTTTGCAAGAAGGGGTCTAACGGTTTGCGTTACCTGCGTGTGGGCGGGCGTGGATTCTGTTCGGGAGCAGAAAAAACTCGAAGCGAGGAAAATGCTCGAAAATGCCGCAGAATCCCACACGTCAGGTGCACGCTTTGTTAGGCGTTTTTTTGTTTAACCATAACGCCGATTATAAACCTAGAACATAATTTTTCTGTGCTAACTTTGGTATGTAGAACTAAAGTTAGCACTATTTTATACTCTTTACACTTTCAGGTGAATCATGAGTAAAACAATTATGGAAAAGTTTGGTCAAAAAGTGAGAGATGAAAGACTGAAACAAAATCTTTCACAGGAAGAACTTGCCGCTAAAGCGGGTGTTCATCGCACTTATATTGGAATGATTGAACGGGCAGAAAAAAATATAACGTTGGGGAATATGGAAAAGTTAGCAAAAGCACTAAACATCAAACTTTCGGAGTTGATAACAGACCTATGATTACAAACACGCCACAAAATGAATTTTGGTTTCACGTTGCAGACCAAACGGATATTCCAATAGCAGGTGAAGTAGATAAATCTCTTGACCTTGATAAACTTGCTAAATTATTCAAAGATTTTTCTGAAAATCGTGATAAAGAAAAGTTTTTGTTTTCTGCTATTAATTCTGACATTGACCTGATTGATATATTAAGAACGCTGGTCGGGGTTTCTGATAAACGCATGTATTTAGAATTGAGTTACTTGTTTGCAAAAACAAAATCAAAATCATCTCCTGAAAAGAATGTTTTAGGAGGTAGTTTTTATGAGTTAAATAAACACCCATTAGATTATTTCAAGAATCTCGTCAAATCTAGTAATCGAGAATTAGCAAGTGAATCGGCAAATCTGATTGCAAAATATTTAATAGATAAGGGACTTGTAGGTATAGTAAATGCCATGTCAAAACTATCTAATCAGGAAATAGAAATCTTGATAGAGAAACTTGTTTTGACAAAAGAAGTCCAGCAAGCAGAAGCAAAACGCAGAGGTCATGGTGCAGAATTTGAATTAGCGAAACTGCTTCATTCTTTAGGGTGCAAAATCTTTCCAGAAGAAAGATATACAAAATCAATCGGGGCTAGAGACCCTAATGTTGATTCGCAGACTTTTGAGATTATGAAAAAAGAAAAAGGAAAAACGTGGAGTTTTGACTTAATTATTACTGATAACGGAACGCCCAGAGTTTTTATTCAATCTCTTATTCACACATCAGACCCAGGGCAATACGGAGTTAATAAAAGTGATGAAACAGTTCAAATAAAAAGAGACTTAAATAACCATAACTCAAAAGGTGGTGTAAAAAAAGAATTATGGGGATTGGTAGATGGAGTAGGTTTTTCTGAAAATAAAAGAGATACCATTGATAAGATGCTTACTGAATTTGATTGCTTTATTCAGATGAAAACTTTGTATAAGGCTGGTTTGCAACTTCACAAACTTGGAATGGTAAAAATTAAGGCGATTCTTTTTGACGAATCGGTTTATACGCCAGAAATGATAAAAGCCTTATTTGTAAAATATGGTTCTGCTGACATAAAACTTTTGTCGAAAAACGAAAAAATTGAAGGCGTTGCAATACGAGCAGGTTCAGCAATTTTGATTGTCTAAACTCGATACAAATCTTCAACGGCAATATCAATTTGACGTAACCATTTATCTATGTCGCCTGATTTATGCCCTTCATAACAAGAAAGGCTAATTTGTTGGTGAAGTTTATTGTTCTTGTCGAATTTTGGCAACTTAATGTTATTGATTGTGCTTGGCGAAATTTGAATATTTACGACAAAACTATTTATCACCTTTCTTATTTCTGTTGCGCTCAATAATCCACATAAATAATATGCTTCATCTTTGTTATCAAGCCCAATGAAAATAACCTTTTCATTGGGTATTGAATTTTTTATACCAAGAAACTTGTCATCAACGGACTCGATTACGCAAGGGGTAAATTCTTTGGCTATGTATCTCCATGCAACTTTATAGGGTTGAAATGTATATTCTCCAATTCTTTGAAGTGTGTAATAGTTTGCGAGATGAATGTTCCTGTCAAAACTTGTAAATCCTTTTCTGTTCTCCAAGTCAGTTTTGAATGTCTCAAAATATTTTTTAGTTAAAGGAAATTCATTTAGTTTTTCGGCATTTACAGGATACATTTTTGTTTCTTTGGTGTGGGGAAGTAGTATATATTTGGAATACTCAAATTTCCAAAATGACAAATCACTACCAGTAATAAACGGGTAAACAAAATCTTTTTCTATTTCAGACGAGATTGTTTCAACCTTGTTTTTTGCTCTTTCTGTAATATTGCTTACCTGAACGCTTCCAATACTCTTTTCACTAACAATGTTTAACCAGAAAATAGCATTTGCTCCACCAGTAAATACTCCTGTTCGGGCTGTGTATTCTGGCGTTCCAAGAAATTTTTCTAAATTGTTTTCGTCTTTCCTGTTTGGAGTCATCCAGCCAGATGTTTTGTCTGTTTTGTCAACGGGCAAGGCAATTTTCTCAACAAGGTCAAACGAGCCTAATATGTTTTTTATACTTTCAAATTCTCCAAAAGTTTTCTTTCCTTTCGGAATCCATTCTGTAAAATTTACTGGATAATTCCACGTCTTATCTTTGGCTAAAAAGAGAATAACGCTTTTATTGTTTACTCCATTGAAAGGAGAAAACTTTGTTAAATCATGGACAGAATAAGGATGTAAAAATGTTTGCGTTTTCGGCAAATAAAATTTTCTAAATCCTGCGCCTTGTTTGGATGATTTGAAAAGAGATTCTTTTAGTATGAAACCCAATCGTCCGCTGTTACTCAAATGATTGTCAACAGCGACATAAGTTATCAAAGCAGATATATCTTCTTTGATAAAAACAGAACTCAAGCCTTTGTAATCAAACAATTCGTAATATTGCCAAGTTTTTTCTGTTTCTTTTTTGTAATCTTTTGGCAAATATTCCCAGTTGACCCACGGCGGATTTCCCAATAAATAATCAATATTTTGGAGCGTTAAAAGTGCCAGCCTATCTAAAAATTCTATTTTCTCCTGAACTGAAAGTTTATTAATTTGATGATAGACTTTTTGAGTAGTCGAAGATAATACAGATAAATTATTTAGAATTATTGCTTGATACAAAGCCTTTATATCTGACAAATTGTATTCAGCAGTTGGAATGTCAATAACTTCTTTTCCGATTGTTATTTGAAAATCAGATGAAACAAAATCAAATAATGTAGGCGTTTCATTTTTATATTTTGGATGCTTTAGAACGTCAGTATTAAAAAACGGTAAAAGAAAATCATCCTTTGGCAATTCGTTCAGGAATAATATGTAATTCGTTTTTGCCGCTAAAACAGCCAATGGATTTATGTCAATTCCAAAAATGTTTTTGAGCAGTTGTTTTTGATAATTGGGATATAAACGTAATAGGCTAAACAAAAATGTTCCTGAACCGCAAGTAGGGTCTAAATACAATTTGCTTTGTGGGAAATTGTCACCTTCTGTTAGTTTGCCTATCGTAAATTCGGCTAACCAATCTGGAGTATAAAATTCTCCCATGCTATGGCGCAGTTCTCTTGGGAACAAGTTTTCATAAATAACCTTGATAAAGTCAAAATTATTTTCTATTCTTTCATTGTCGTGTACTGCTTCCAATAAATTCAGCAGACTCAACTTAATATCGTTAATGTCGAAAACAAAATTGTAGTATTGCGGGGAGTTGTAATTCAGTAGGTAATTCTTTATGAAATAATCGCCAGTGATGATACTTTCCATCAACTCTTTTGAAGGCTCTCCGCCATTTATCTTTTTGTATGAAATAAACTTAAGTAGTATTGAGTAGTAGATTTCCAAAGCAAAAACAAACAAGAAAAGAGAATCTTTGTCTGTTATTTCAATGCCATAATTTTGTTTGACTTCATTTGTGTTTATTTTTCGTTGCGTGTCCAATTCCCCATGTAAAAAAATAAAAACTGATTTCCAAGCCAGATAGTATTTTTGATAAGACTCATTCTTCAAGATTGAGCAATAGATTCCTGAAACAATATTTCGAGATAAAGATTTTTCATCTGAAAAATCGGTCAATTTATTCAATAAACGATTCATTATTTATCCTATCGTGCTAACTTTAGTATACATTTGCTTTTGGGATTATACACGGAAAATGAGCATTTGAACTAAATTATATTTAGGGTTGGGGAATTTCAAAAAAAGAGGATTACAGGATGCAAGGCAAACGCCTAACGGCATGCGTTACCTGCGCTGGGGCGGGGGTGGATAAGGCTTGAGAGTAGGATTCTGCTGAGGTGTAGAAAAAGCCTAAAAATGGCGCAGAATCCCCAGCGTCAGGTGCACGCTTTGTTAGACCCCGCTTTGTTGAGGAGGACTCTTTTGCTTTTTAGATTTCTGCCACATTTCTATAAACTTGTTTCCATCGTATAAAGACATAGGTTTTCCTTTTGCCCATTCGATAGCCTGCGGAGTAAAACCACTCGTGGCAATAATTGTACCGTGAGCGGCTTTTTCATGGTGCATAGTTCCGTAAAACTCTCTTATGATTGGCTCTCCAACTGGCTTGCGCCAGCGTTTACACTGAACAACCATAGTTTTACCATCTTTCGATTTGACTACAACATCTACGCCGTGGTCGCCACTTGCGCCAGTTTTGCGTGCCTGAAAACCACGCGCCCTATAAAGTTCAGCTGTCATTTCTTCAAACTCGCCAGGGGGCAAGTCAAGCAAATCTTTTGCTGACATTCCCAATGCTTTCTTTCGCAATTGACCTGACTTGAAATAATTCCAAATAAACCAAACTGCAATTAATACAAAGCCAGTTACAAAAAATAAAATCGTGCTTAAAGGTTCGGGAATCATCAAAGAGGGAAGCGGCTCTGGAGCAAAAAATAGAATTACTCGAATAACCGCCCAAAGTACCCAAACATAAATCATATTTCGCAAACCGCTTTTTCTATTTTGAAGCGGCGCAAGAATTAACACAAACCAAAAATCGAACACAATATCGAAAACGTAAAAAAGCATATTCATCAACGAAAGCATTTCTTGATTTTCTCCTACCTATGTTTTGCAAGAAGGGGTCTAACGGTTTGCGTTACCTGCGCTGGGGCGGGGACGGCGAAGCCGTCCAACCAGAAAAATGATAAGGCGTAGAAAACTGCTTGAGATTGCCGCAGAATCCCCAGCGTCAGGTGCACGCTTTGTTAGTGTGCCCGACTTTTGCAAGACTCGCTGGCTAAAAAAACAGAACACCGCCTTAATTGACTTGATTTTACACGCGCCGTAATTTTTTACAAGCCCGACTTTGCCATTGAAAACGAAACTGATTTACCAAAACGCCGAAGCCGAGAACTTGCAGAACCTTTGCTAAAAACTGACTTTGCCAAAAAACAAACTTGCCAGAAAAAAATGAACCTGGCGAAAAAGCCTGAACCAAACTTGCCAAAACTTTTGCTAAAAACCTTGAAGCCAATTTTGAAAACCTGACTTTGCCAAAATGAGCGCAAGCCAGAAAAAACAAACTTTGACAAATGAAACGGCTTGCTTGCCAAAACTTTGCCTGAAAACCATGAAGCCGATTTTGAAAACCTGAGTAAATTTGAAACGAAACTTATTGAACCAAAACCATGAGCCGATTTTCAAGAAACAAAAACTTGGAAAATAACCACCGCTAAAAATGCCTGACTTTATTGAACCTGAAAACTTGCTAAAAACCAAAACCCTGATTTGCAAGACTCAAACCCGACTTGACCAAAACATAATTTTGAAAAGACACCCAAAGGTTTTCCCGACAGGGCACACTAACGGTTTGCGTTACCTGCGCTGGGGCGGGGACGGCGAAGCCGTCCAACCAGAAAAATGCTAAGGCGTAGAAAACTGCTTGGGATTTGCGCAGAATCCCCAGCGTCAGGTGCACGCTTTGTTAGGTGGCGTTTTTGCTTTAAAACATTTTCTTTTGATTTGGTGCTTGCGGAACTTCACGAACATCTACAAAATCTGTACCAAAAGCAATAACGCCTTTGTCATGACTGTAAATACATTCAACACCATTCGCAATTGCAGTTGCCACAATCATTCTATCTGCTTTTAGTTCTTGGCGTGTTTTTCCCAATGCGCTTAATTCATTCATTAACCTTTTGTCGTTTTGCTTCGCTCTCCAAATTTTGGCGTAATGCGCCGCTGCTACAATATCAAAATCTGCAACTATAAAATCTCGCTCAATAAGATTTGATGTGATTTGATATGTTTCTGGAGGCATTCTAATCAAGAATTCTCCCACTACAATAGATGGGACAAGTAATTTTTTGTCTGATTTATCTAGTCTTTCAAATAGGGCTTTAGAACGATAAATCATATCTTCTTGACCAGACTCTGCTTCTTCTTTTATCGCCCAGATTAGAATTTGTGTATCAACGCAGACTATAGACATTTTTCAACTCCCGCCTAATCTCGTAAACTTGAAACATAATCTTCAACATCGTTAATGTCTGCATAGTATTCACCAGCCAGTATTTTTAGTTGAGAAATAGAATCTGAGAGAGATAAACTTCCTTCGTATTCTGTTACTGTTTCAACCTTGAAATCTAAAATCTCTAAACTATCAGAATCTAAGGTTGCACTACCTTTTAGTCCAGCCCACATATAAAGCCGTTCACCAATTTTTCTGGCGAGTGCTTCATCTTTAACTCTACAAAAAATAGTTTTCCCAGATGAATGCTCTACCATGACGCGAGGGTCTACGCCACCAACGCGCAGTATTCGCCCGTAGATAACGGTTTGGGCTTTCATGACTGGATGTTGCGGTATTTCTGTCGAAGGTAAAAGCAAGGCTTTTAGAACTGTTTTGCCGTTTCTGCTAAATAATTCGCCTTCGCAATTTTTAGATTTTATAAAGGAATGTATTTCTCGAAGAGATTTTAATGTTTCAGTAGACAGAGATAAAAAACTATCGCTTGAAACTGAATCTGTTATGACGTTATATGCGTCAATAGTTAATTCTGGTAATTTGGTTGAAAACTCCAGCCCTATACTTTTGTCTTCAATTTTTATCAAGCCTACGCCTAATTCATCTTTTGATATTTGTGGGCGCGTTCGATGGACAGTAGACGCAATCATATCCTCAAAAGCAACAATGATTTTCGCTAATTCCCCAGCGCGTATATCAGAGGGCTTCATTCCCGTGAGTCGAAGACCAATATTCTCTGCCATAGTTTTATTTTAAACCATATTCAGCAAGGAAGCCACCTAACTAGTGTTTAGGACGCCATTTCGCGTCCTAATTCCTTATATACGGCTTGGATTCTAATGCCTAAATTAATTTGGGGTTTTAGCCCGCCAAAGATTAAAAGACCCTGAACGATTTTGCACATTCTAACACCCCGAGAAATAACCTGCAATGCCTACAAATCCACTGTCTAAAGAGTCGCCTCTATGGCTTGTTCTTCCTGCGCACATACAACAATTTCTCGACTTGCGCCACCACCTGTCCCTGCGTGTCGAGGACATCCACACTGAAGGTCGGCTCGACCTTGCCGTCGCGGTCCGCCGCCGCGCGGATCTCGTCCACGCGGGCTTGCGGGATGTGGAAATGCGCCCGCACGGTCCCGCGCCCAGGGCGGACGAAGCGGATGCCCGCGGCCTTGTCCCAGACGATGTAGTCGCGGCCAAGGGCACGCATCAGGATCAACATGAACCACGGGTCGCACATGGCATACAGTGAGCCGCCGAAATGCACGCCCACGATGTTGCGGTTGAATACCGTCAATTTCATCTCGACGTCGACCGTGCGCTCGTCCACATTACGGGAACGAATCCCTGCCCCCAGCATGGGCGGGTAAAAATTCACCAGCCGCTCGCGCAGCCGAGTCCAGAAAGCGCTCACTTCTTTTCCGCCGCCTCCACCAACGAACGGAACAAACGCTGCATGGACGGCTGGTCGGTCAGCCACTCGGGGTGCCATTGCACGGCCAGCGCGTATGGATGCTCGGGCATCTCCACGACCTCCACCAGCCCGTCCGAGGAATGGCCTACAGCCTTGAGCGCGGGCGCGATGTCCTTCAGGCCCTGGTGATGCAGCGAGTTGACCCGCAGCAGGGTCTCGCCAAAGATCTCCGTCGCGCGGCTGGACTCGTCCACCTGGACAGAGTGCACCAGGGTGCGGCGCAGGTTGCCAGGATAATCATGGTCGAGCGCATTCGGCAATTGATCCCGCAGATGCGTGTACAACGTCCCGCCCAGAGCCACGTTCATCAACTGAGCGCCGCGACAGATTCCCAGCATGGGTTTGCCGCCCTCCGCCGCGGAACGCAGCAACGCCAGTTCAGCGGAATCCCGCATCGGGTCCACGCCATCGATGCGCGGATGGGCATTACCCTCGAAGTGGTCGAGCGAGATGTCGCCGCCGCCCGAAAACAGGATTCCATCCAGACGCGCATACAGGTCCATCAGGATTTCCTCGGGAAGGTTGCACGGGATGGGAATCGCCATCCCGCCCGCCCCCGTCACCGCGTTGACGTAGGAATGCTGCAAGGCAACGATTGGGTGCCCGTCGATATCTTTACCATTGCGCGTGGTGATGCCGATCAACGGTCTGGTCATGCTACTCCTTAAATAGAAAGAGCGCAGCTAGCTGCGCCCTTTGGTCTGACTTAGTCGAACTTCTGTTTGAGGCGAGCCGACTTGCCCGTGCGACCGCGCATGAAGTACAACTGCGCGCGATGTACCACGTTGTGGCGTTCCACCACGATCTTGTCGATGCGTGGGGAGCGCAGCAGGAAAGTGCGTTCCACACCGATGCCATTGCTGGCCATGCGGCGGACAGTGATGGAGGCTTCGTTGCCGCCCTTGCGCAGGCGGATCACGGTGCCCTTGAACTCCTGGATACGCTCGCGGTCACCTTCCTTGATGCGGACGTGCACGCTGACGGTATCGCCGGGGCGTAATTCAGGGATTTTCTCGTTCGGTTTGGCCTCGACGGCCTTCAGCAGATCAGTCATGTTCGTTCTTCCTTACAATGATGATTGGTTTAGTTTCAAACGCGACGGCGCATTATAGCACGCATTTTCTGAATGAACAAGTGAAATTTATGCGCAAGACTCTCACGAATACTTCCTCACCGCCAGCACCGCGTTGTGACCGCCGAAGCCGAAGGCGTTGCTGATCGCCAGGCTGATCTTCTTCTCGCGCGCCTGGTTGGGGATGTAGTCCAGATCGCACTCGGGGTCGGGGGTCTCATAATGGATGGTCGGTGGCAGGATGCCGTCGCGCACGGCCAGCACACAGAAAATGGCTTCCAGCGCGCCCGTGGCGCCCATCATGTGCCCCGTCATCGACTTGGTGGATGAAACGGGGACCTTGTAAGCCAGGTCCGCGCCGAAGGCGGCCTTGATGGCGCGCGTCTCGGCCTGATCGTTGAGCGGCGTGCCCGTCCCGTGGGCGCTGATGTAGCCCACCTCATCGGGGTTGGCATCCGCCGATTGCAACGCCATGCGGATGGCGGCCGCACCACCCTCGCCTTGTTCGTGCGGAGCCGTCACGTGGAAGGCGTCCGCCGTCGCGCCGTACCCCGCCATCTCGGCCAGGATGGCCGCTCCGCGCGCCCGCGCATGGCTCTCGCGTTCGAGCACTAACACGCCCGCGCCTTCGCCCATCACCAGGCCGTCGCGATTTTTGTCGAAGGGCTGCGGCACCAAGTGAGCGGCGTCGTTGCGGCGGGTGGTCGCGCCGATGCGGTCGAAGGCGGCCACCCCCGTCGAGGTGATGGTCGACTCCGCCGCGCCCGCCAGGGCCACGTCGATCATGCCCGTCTTGAGCATCATCAACGCCACGCCGATCCCGTCCGCGCCCGAGGCGCAGGCCGAAGCCACCGAGAAACTCGGCCCCTTGATGCCGTGGTCGATGGCGATCATCCCCGCCCCGCCGTTCGACATCAGCATGGGGATCAGGAACGGGCTGACGCGCCGCGGGCCTTCCTCGTGGTTGGTGATGACCGCGTCCTGAAGCGACTTCAGGCCGCCGATAGCCGACGACACGATCACGCCGATACGACCTGCGTTCTGCTCGGTGACCTCCAGCCCGGCCTGCCGAATGGCCTCATTAGCCGCCGCGGTGGCGAGCTGCTCAAAGCGGTCACGCCTTCGGGCTTCCTTGGAATCCATGTACTGGTCAGGATTGAAGTTCTTCACTTCCGCCGCAATGTGGACGTTCAAGGGAGTCGAGTCGAACAACTTGATCGGGGCCACGCCCGAGACACCCGCCGTTACATTCTTCCACGATTCTTCCACGGTCAGGCCCAACGGGTTGACCGTCCCCATCCCAGTGATCACGATACGATCCTGCATTCTGCCTCCGAAAAAGATACGAAAATATTGCGTATCATAAAACCCCAAAGAGCAATTAACGTCACGCCAGCGGACCTCGAACCTGCCCCCGTTATGGGCGGTGCGCCTCCCGCTCCAGCAGGGCATAGACGTACTCATCGCGCCAGCCACTTTCGGTCCAGTAATTTTCCACGTGATGGGCCTCGCGCCGAAAACCGAGCCGCTCCAGTAGTCGGAAGGAATTGATGTTCTCAGCGTCGCACTCGGCCACAACGCGGTGTATCTCCAGTTCGTCGAAAAGATAATCGAGCACGGCGCGCGCGGCTTCGCCCGCATACCCATGTCCCCAATATGGACGGGCCAGTGTGAACCCGAAATACGCCTGGCGTGGGTCTGTGCGCATCGGACAGAACGCCATGTCACCCAACAGGATATGGTCAGACTTACGTTGGATCGCCGTCTGAAACCAACGCCCTCGCTCGCCTGGGACGGCATCCTTCATCTCAGCGATAAACTCAACCGCCGTCTCGCGCAGGTAAGGGACACTCCAGCCCTGGTATTTGAAGACCTCGGGGTCATTGCGGTAGGCATGGAACGTATCCAGGTCGGATTCATGGAAGTGGCGCAATAGCAGGCGGTCAGTTACCAGAGGGAACGGCATGGGTCACTCTCCGGGCTTGGGAATGTAATCCCCTTCCACCCATTCCTCGCCGTTCGGGCCGATTTCCTTCTTCCAGACGGGGACGATCTCTTTGAGGCGGTCAATACCATAACGAGCCGCATCGAACACACCCGTGTCACGGTGTGCGGCGGTGCAGGCAATCAACACGGTCGGCGTCTTGGGGTACAACCTGCCGATGCGCTGCACGATGGCGATGCCCTCGATCACGGGCCACTTCGCGCGGATCTCGTCCGCGACCTGTTTCATCTTGGCCTCGGCCATCGGGACATAAGATTCGTATTCGAGATAGACCGTCTCATGCGGGTCGTTGCGATGGGTCATGCCGCGCACCATGCCCGTGAAGATGGCCGCTGCCCCCGTGGACTCGAGCGTGATGGCCGCCAGCAGGGCGTCCAGGTCGAGCTCGTCCTCGGTGATGGAATAGATGGTGGGAAGTTCAGGCTGCATGGCGCTATCCACCCGAGACAGGCGGGAACAGGGCGATCTCCGCACTGGGCGGGACGACGGCTTCGTCGAAGGCGTATTCGCGGTTGATGGTGACAATCACGCTCGACATGGACTGCGTCAGGTTGGGAAAATCCTGGGCGATCTTATCCTTGAGGCCCTGAATGGTCAGGTCCTCGGGGATTTCCAGGTCCATCGACTTAGCCCCAGCGCGGTCGCGCAGGGTGGCAAAAAAGAGAAGTTTGATATTGTTCATTCTTATATCCAGACGTTGTTAGGTGCGGTTTTCTCGTCCTGCACGCCGCCCGTGTTGACGGTGCCTACAGGTTCGATCAGCAAAATGTGACATTCCTGCGCGGCGACAGGTTTATGCTCCACGCCGCGCGGGACGACGTACAGATCGCCAGCCTTGAGCGCCACCTGCCCATCACGGAACAGGATGGTCAGTTCGCCATCCACCACGAGGAACAACTCATCCGTTTCGGGGTGGTCGTGCCAGACAAACTCTCCTTGTACCTTCGCCAGCTTGACATGATAATCGTTCATCTGCGCGACGATCTTGGGCGTCCAATGCTCGGAAAATTTTGTCAGCTTATCCTTTAAGTCAATCGCTTGATACTCCATTGCTAAAGCTCCTTACTCGTTGACAATGTCTCCGCTCTTGCCACCGTGTTTTTCGACCAGGCGGATGTTTTGGATGCGCATGGTCTTCTCGGCGGCCTTGGCCATGTCGTAGACCGTCAGCGCGGCCACCGAGACAGCCGTCAGCGCTTCCATCTCCACGCCCGTCTTGCCGACCGTTTTGGCGGTGGCGGTGATGACCACGCCAGGCAGGGATTCGTCCAGGGCTAGGTCCACATCCACTTTGGTGAGAAAAAGCGGATGACATAACGGAATCAGGTCCGAGGTCCGCTTGGCGGCGGTGATGCCCGCAATCTGGGCCACGGTCAACACATCACCCTTCTTGATCTGCCCGTCGCGAATCAGATCGAAGGTCGCCTTAAGCATGTGGATTTCGCCACGGGCAACGGCCACGCGTTCGGTGTCAGACTTGGCGCCCACATCCACCATGCTGGCCTGGCCATGTTCGTCGAGATGAGTCAATTTAGGTTCAGACATGCGGCGATTATAACCGCCCTTCGACTTCGCCACGCTCCATTAGGGGCGGAGTGATATAATTCGCGCCCTATGGAAAATATTCTCGGCCAACAGGTCAGCGGATACAAGGTCCAGACCCCCATCTACGAGGGGCCGCTGGACCTGCTGCTCAACCTGATCGAACGCGCAGAACTGGACATCACCACCATTTCTCTGGCGATGGTGACTGACCAGTACTTGCAATACATTCACAGCATGGCCGAGGCCCAGCCCGACGAGATTTCAGCCTTCCTGGTGATCGCCGCCAAATTGGTGCAAATCAAGTCGGAGGCGCTGCTGCCGCGTCCGCCCGAGCGTGAAGTGGGCGAAGAGGACCCAGGCACGTCGCTGGTCGAGCAGCTCAAACTGTACAAACGTTACAAGGAGATCGCGGGCTGGCTGCTGGAACGTCAGGCCGCCAATCTGCGGACTCACCTGCGCGTGGCCCCGCCCCCCAAGGTGGAGTCCAAATTGGACCTCTCGAACCTGACCCTGGGCGACCTGCTGGCTGCC
Source organism: uncultured Anaerolineales bacterium (assembly GCA_937928015.1). Lineage (GTDB taxonomy): Bacteria > Chloroflexota > Anaerolineae > Anaerolineales > Villigracilaceae > JACPVF01. The sequence continues at coordinate 13,142 of CALFXA010000243.1, forward strand.
GCCGAACGGACCTTTAGCCGCGAAAAGGAAAAGAAGTCACTCGGGACGGTCATCTCCGCGCCGCGTGTGACCATCCGCGAGAAGATCGAGCTCATCACCAAGACGCTCAAGGAAATGGAGCGCGCCAGCTTCCGCGGCCTGATCGGCGACAAGGCCACCCGCGTGGAGATCGTGGTCACCTTCCTGGCCCTGCTTGAGTTGGTCAAGCGTTACCACGTGGAGGCGCATCAGGACGGCCTGTTCGGTGACATCCAATTCGAGCGGCGCGGCGAGTGGAAGGAAGCCGAAGAGATCGAGATCGAGTTCGAGTAAAACCAAGTGAGGTGGACCTGCAGGTCCACCTCACTTTTTATTTTTCCGAATCCACGCCACCACGTTGACCGTCAGCAGCGCGCCGAGGTTATCGAAGACCAGCACGTCAGTCACGGACGGGTGACGTCCTGGCACGAAGGATTGGTGGAACTCGTCGGTGGCGGAATAAGCCAGGGCCATCAGCCAGGCGACCCAATGCAGATTGCGGCGGAAGCCAAATCCGCGCCAATAGGCCAGGGCCAGCAGACCGTAGCCAAGTCCGTGCGCCGATTTCTTGACGAAGTAATCCCAACTGCCGAAGTTCGGCAACTCGTTGCTGGTCCGCGAGGAAAAGGCAAAGATAGCCGCCATCATCAACAAGGCGGGCCCCCAAGTCTGTAAAAACGTTTTGAGCTTGGACATGCGCGGATTGTACCGCAGGGATAGGAATCAAAAACTCCCCGTCCGTGGACGGGGAGTTCGTCGTATCAGTCTAGAAAGCTTGCTTGGTGATGGTCACCACGGTGGTGCCCTTGCCAGAGTCCGCGCCGCTGATCGAGATGGCCTTGCCGCTCGAGTCGCCGTCGAAGACGATGGTGAAGAGCTGGCCCATGGTCACGGTCATCGAGGTGCGTTCCTTGAGGCCCTGCTTGCCGTACTCGTCGCGATAAAACTTGATCAGGTCATCGGTGCTCATCTTCGTCTCGAAGACCACGGTGTCCTGCGCCTGGACCACATTGGTGGCGTCGCCAGGGACGGGGAAGCCACCGATGGTCTGCGAGCCGCCGTCCGTGCTGCCGCCATTATCCGCGGGGACCTGGGTCGGCGCGGAACCGCTGTCATCGCCGCTGGGCGATTGCTGCTGTATATCGGGGACCTGCGGTCCGCCGCCTGCCACGGTCTGGCAGGCCAGAGAGGCCAGGACCAGCACTACTAATGCCAAAAACCAACGATACTTGTTCATGAAATGCTCCTTTTCCGAATTGGTTGAGCGGATTATACCGACCGCTCCGCTGGAGGCACTCGCACGTTGGTCATGGTCAAACCGCCTTTACGCAACCTTAACCCTCCGTTCGATGCCGATTAACTTGGGCTGGCTAGAATCGACACATGACAGAAAACATTCTCTTCATTTGCGGCTCGCTCAACCAAACCACTCAGATGCACCAGAGCGCAAGCCAGTTGCCCAGTTCGTACAACTGTCATTTCACGCCCTACTACGCCGACGGCGTCGAGGACCTGGCCGCCAGTTTGGGTTGGCTCGACTTCACCGTGCTGGGCGGACGTCACATGCGCGACACGCGCAGATACCTGACCGAGCAGCGCCTGTCTGTGGATGAGCGTGGCGAGGGTCGCGACTACGACCTGGTCGTCACCTGTTCCGACCTGATCGTGCAGAAGAACATCCGCGGAAAACGAATCGTCCTC
>CALFXA010000244.1 GCA_937928015.1 uncultured Anaerolineales bacterium
TCACATAGTCCGCGTTGAGTTCGTAGATGGCCATGGAGCGCATGCCGATGGCCTGACCGCCGATGGCGATCAGCACGATCGACCAGAACGGCAGTTGATAATGGGTGAACACTGACCAGATGAAGGGCCAGGTGAAGCTCGGAAGCAGGTCGAACCCGTAGCCGCCCGAGGTGGGGAACCATTTCAGGTTGACGGCAAAAACCACCAGCAGGATGACGGCCATGCCGAATTGGGGAAGGTTGCTGATGAAAATGCTGACGGGCATCAGGATCTTGTCGAAGCTGCCCTTGAGATAGGCAGCCAGCGCCCCAAGTGTGTTCCCGATCAGCCAGCCGACGATGATGGCCGGGAACTGGAGCGCAATCGTCCAGCCGATGGAGGCTTTAAGCACTTCCGAGACGGGGCGGGGATATTGGCTGAAGGACAGACCAAAGTCGCCATGGACGACATTCCTCATATATAGGAAGAATTGTTCGAGCATGGGCCTGTTGGTCCCGAAAAGGTCAGCATATTGCTGATAGATCGCCTGGACCCCGGAGGCGTTGCTCATGCCTTGGGCCAGCCTCGATACAATGGCTGCCACCGGGTCGCCTGGCATCAGACGCGGCAGAATAAAGTTCAGCAGGAATGCGAAAACGAACGTGATTAAGAACCACCCCAGTTTGTTAAGGAAATATTTCCAATATCCTTTCACGCGGCACCTCGTTTAGATAATGGACAGCCATGTCCCGGAGTTGGCGGAACATGGCTGTCTTCTTACTGCTTACCTTTTACTTGACGAGCGTCAGGTTGTAGAGGCCTGCGATGCTCCAGCCGTCGGTCAGATCCAGCGGCGGAACGGGCGGGTTGGTGCCATCACCATCGTGCGGGAAGTTCGTCCAAACGCTTTCGTTCACAGCGTGGAAGGACTGCGGGCGGTACATCAGGGTGAAGGAGGGCACGTCGGTCAGGTAGATCTTGACCAGTTCGGTGTACATTTCCTTCAACTTGGCTTCGTCGGTCTCGCCGGGGATGGCCTTGATGATCTCATCGGCGGCCGGGTTCGAGTACTGGCCCCAGTTACCGTTCCAGTTGCTGGCCATGCCCACGAATTCGGAGCTCATCATCTTGCGGATGCGGGACCAAGGCTGGGTGGGGCCGGCGCCATCGGACCACATCATGAAGATGTCGTAACCTTCGGGCAGCGGGGCGTCAGACTTGGTGACGACGGTCTGATAAACGGACCATTCGGGGTAGTTGGTAGTGATTTCGATGCCGATTTCCTTGCCAGCGGCAGCGACAACTTCGATGGCAGCTTGCCAGTCGGACCAGCCGTTCGGGCAGGTGGCCACGTAGCTGAGCTTCTTGCCATTGTAATCGCGCCAGCCGTCGCCATCGGTATCCTTGGCACCAGCTTCGTCGAGCAGCGCCTTGGCGCCTTCGTAATCCTTGCCAGCCCACTGCAGGTCCTTGACGGCGTCATGATCGTACATGGCCTGTTCGCCAGCGGTCGGGTTCATGAGTGAGCGCGGAACCTGGGTGAAGGTGGCGGACTGATTGGTCATCGCGTTGGCAATGATCGTGTCATAGTCAACAGCCATGGCAATCGCCTTGCGGATATTGACATTGTCCAGACCGTTGGACTTCAGGTTGAAGAAGGCGGTCGGGAGGCTGGCGCCGATGCCGTAGGGGGCATCCGACAGGTAGGTCGAGATCGGAAGGTTGTCCTTCAGCCACAGGTCCTGGATGTTGGCGTTGAACTGCTGGCTGACATCCACCTCACCGGCTTTGAGGGCGGTGAAGCCGGCGGCATTGTCTTTGAAGATGGTGTGCGCCAGGTACTTGGGCGCGGGCAGCTTGCCCCACATGGAGGCATCCTGGCCCCAGTAATTGTCATCGCGCACGAAGACGACCTTGGTCTCGTCGGCGAAGAACTTGTGGTACGGGCCGGAGTAAACGACGTCTTCAGCGGCATCGGCCAGGAAGGCGGCCGCGTCGGCGGAGCGAGCTTCGAGGGTCTCGGTCCAGGCCTTCTGGATGACGTAGTTGGTGCTCACGTACGCGCCCACGATCAGGGGGTTGACGGCCTTGCCATCGGCATCGAGTTTGGCCTTGATCACGACGGTCTGGGGATCAACAGCCTCGATGGTGTCGATGTAATCCTTGTTGCCGGAGCCGGTGGGGGTGTTGTACTTGACATGGCTGGCCCAGGTGTAGGCAACATCTTCAGCGGTCACGGGGGTGCCATCGCTCCACTTCGCGGCGGCTTTGATCTTGAAGGTCAGCTCGGTGTGAGCATCATTCCAGGTGTAGGGGCCGTCGGCGAGCAGAGGATAAACCTTGCCGTCGAGCATGTTGTACAGATAGGGGGTCTCGAACATGGTCACGCGGGCGTTGTCTTGCTGGGCAATTCCCAACGCGTTGTTACAGTTGGAGGAATAGGGGTTCCAGCAGGCAACAGCGCCCCACTGCTGACCGTTGAAGTACAGGGTCTCATTGCGGGGCAGGGTATTCGAGTCAGTAGCAGCAGGTTCAGTGGCGGGAGCCTCGGTGGCCTGCACCTCGGTGGCGGCCGGCGCAGCCGGGGCCTGGGTGGGGGTAGCGGCGGGCTGACATGCCGCGAGCAGCATGCTCAACACGACGAGGAGGGAAAACACGAGAGACGAGCGTTTCATCTTCTTTCTCCTGATTATGGTTTGATATTCAGTCGGAAACCGGCCATCGAATAGGCGGGTTTTCTGGGAGTCCAGAGACCACATGAGGGGGCTGGACTTCTGTCTCATCGCTTACTATTAGTATATCCAATCTGCCGAAAAAAGCACCTCCTTCCACATTAAAGATTTTTTACGATGCATATTAACCGCTGATCAGATCTTTTCTGATTGCGCCACACGAATCTCGGATGATGAGTTGGGTATCCATGATGACGTGACGCGGCGGGTGGATGCCGTTCTCGATCAAGTCCATCAGCAGTTCAACGGCGCGGATGCCAAATTGAACCACGGGCTGGCGGATGGTGGTAAGTGGGGGATCATTTGTCGCGGCGAGGGGAACATCGTCGAAGCCGATGAGGGCGATATCGTTGGGTACGCTCAAACCTGCTTCGCGCGCGGCGCGGACCGCGCCAATGGCCATCAGGTCCGAGGCGACGAAGACCGCCTCGGGGCGTGTAGGCAACAGTCGCTGCATGGCATAATATCCACCCGCTTCGGTAAAATCGCCTTCGATCACCAGTGCCTCATCTAATTTGACACCGCGATCGCTCAGGGCCTTCGTGAATCCAGCGTGACGGTCGAGTCCCACGGCGCTCAGGCTGGGACCGGTAATCGTGGCGATGCGCCGATAGCCAAGGCGAATCAGGTGGACCGCTGCGTTATAGGCCCCGCTGACGTTGTCCACGTCCACGAAGGTGACGTTGTCGAAGTGTTGGGGGCGGCCCAGCACCACCTGCGGAATATTGGCGTCCATTAAATGGCCGATAATCTGCTGGTCGCCGTGATGACCCGATTGGACCAGCACCCCGTCCAACAGGCCTTTGCGGGTGACGCGGGTGAAGATCTTTTTCTCATCTTCCTTGCTGCTCACCAAGTACAATGCCAGGGTGTAGTTGTGTTCGTTGCATGCCTGGGCAATGCCCTTGGTCAAGTGAGGGAAGTAGGGATCGGTGAAAAATTGAAAAACGCTTTGGGGGAGGACTAGGCCGAGGGTCCAGGAGCGTTGGGAGGCCAGGGTGCGGGCGGCCGCATTGGGGTGGTAGCCCGTCTGCTGAATCACATCCAGAACACGGCGGCGTACGTCTTCACTAACATTGGGGAGGTCGTTCACCACCCGCGAAACGGTGGATCGGGACACTCCAGCCTGCTCTGCGATGTCTTCCAAGGTCAGATTGGACACCATGACTCCTGTCAGATTGGTAGCGCTCTCATTGGTTTTCACAAATTCTTCACAAAAATCCATGTTTTGTTTAGTTTTTTATTCAAAAACCGTGACATATGGTATGATTGTGGGAGCGCTCTCACAAATTATTATAGGATAATTACCGGTAATAGTCAACAGGATTAATGTCACTTTAACGGCAAGTAAACCCGAGTTATCATTTGCCCGCCCATCCTTTGCATTGGAGGTACCTATGATCTACCCTGCTCTCCCGAATATTCCTTGGGAAGACCGCCCGTCTGGTCGCTCGGACGTGGTCTGGCGCTACAGCCAGAACCCGATCATCCCCCGTGACCTGATTCCCTCATCCAACAGCATTTTTAACAGCGCCGTTGTTCCCTTCAACGGGAAGTTTGCCGGCGTTTTTCGGTGTGACAACAAGAAACGCGAGATGAATATCCACCGCGGCTTCAGCGACGACGGACTCAACTGGAAACTGGACAACGATCCAATCGAATGGGAATATTCCGATCCCGAACTCAGTCACTTCCAGTATCGTTATGACCCGCGCGTGGTGTGGATCGAGGATCGCTACTACGTGAGCTGGTGCAACGGTTACCACGGTCCGACCATTGGCATTGGCTACACCTTCGATTTCGAGAAGTTTACCTTTCTTGAGAATGCGTTGCTCCCCTTCAACCGTAACGGAGTGTTGTTCCCGCGCCGCATCGGTGGGAAATATTTCATGCTCAGCCGCCCCAGCGACAATGGTCACACACCCTTTGGCGACATCTACATGAGCCAGAGTCCCGACCTGGTGCATTGGGGACAGCACCGCTTCGTGATGGGCGTCAAGGGCGGCTGGCAGAGCACCAAGATTGGTGCGGGGCCCGTCCCAATCGAGACGCCCGAGGGCTGGCTGCTCTTCTATCACGGCGTGTTGACCTCCTGTAACGGATTCGTCTACAGCTTCGGCGCGACTCTGCTCGATCTGGAACAACCCTGGAAGGTGATTGCTCGTGGCGAGCCGTATCTGCTCTCGCCGCAGACCCTGTACGAGTGCGTTGGTGACGTCCCGAATGTGGCTTTCCCCTGTGCAACGCTATACGATGAGTCCACAGGTCGCATAGCCATCTATTATGGCGGTGCGGATACGGTCACGGCCCTGGCTTTTGCCAAGGTGGATGAGGTGCTGGATTTTGTCAAATCCACTTCGGAGATCTAAACGGGGTGGGGGATGGTGACCCCAAAGCCTGCTGTCCTCCTCAATTGTATAAGGATTAAATGAAATGAGCCCGCTCTCAGGAGCGGGCTCATGGTTTGTGGCGGGTATCCCAAGCGACATGATATTTGTAACTATTTTGGCGTGAGTCCAATTTTACTTGTTGACACGGGAAAAAATATATGCAATAATGCTCTCATCGGTAACGATACCGATAACGATACCGAATCGATTGACGGAAACTCGATATGCCGCCTAAGAAACGCTCCGTAACCATACAAGACGTCGCCAAGGCATCCGGCGTGTCCGTGTCCACCGTGTCGCGCGTGTTAAACGGCAAGGTGGATGTGGCGGACGAAACGCAGGCTCGTATTGTAGGCGTGATTGCCAATCTCGGGTACACGTCCAATCTGGCGGCTCGCAGCATGCGTAGTCACAAGAAGAATTTGATTGGTTTGGTCGTGCCTGACATCGGTTTTCCGTATTCGATTGAAATCATGAAGGGCATTAACCAGGCGATTGCGGAATCGACCTATGATTTATTGGTTTACACCACGGGGGATGTGCAAAAAAGTGAAGCGGCTTCCCATGAACAACATTATGTCTCCCTATTGAATAATTCGCTGACTGACGGCGTCATCATCGTGGCCTCGGCGGCCTCGGACTTCATCACCAACGCTCCCATCGTGGCCGTGGACCCGCATGCGCTCAAGCCGAATTATCCGTCGGTGCAGGGCACCAACTATCACGGCACGTTGGACATCATGGACTATCTGCTGGGCTTGGGCCATCGCCACATCGGATTCATCTGTGGGCGCCCGGAGATCAACAGCGCGGGGCGGCGTCTGCAAGGCTACCGCGATGCCCTGATCCGCGCTGGGGTGGAGGTGGATGAGAGCCTGATCGTGCCTGGCGATTTCACCACCCCCAGTGGAAGAGAGCGCGGTTTGCAGTTGCTCTCCATGCCCAATCCCCCGACTGCCATTTTTGCCGCCAACGATCAATCAGCCATCGGGGTATTCCAGGCTGCCGAAGAACGCGGCCTGCGTGTTCCGCAGGATCTGTCCATTGTAGGGTTCGACAACATCACGGAAGCCAAATACCTGGGATTAACCACCATCGACCAGCGTCTGGCCGAGATGGGGTATGTGGCGGTGCATATGCTCCTCAAACTGATCAAGAATGAGCCGATCGATGCTCTCGTCCACAAAATGCCGACCCAATTGCTGGTGCGTAGTTCCTGTAGCGCACCGTCACGATCATAAAGAAACCTTGAAGGCATATGTTGTCTTCTTTTTTTCTGCCTTCCGGTAACGTTACCAAACTTTGAAAGGAGGTGATTCTCGTTCATAGTGAAAAAAGAAAGGCAGGCCTTCTCTTCGCCCTGACAGACAAAAGGAAGACCTGCACAATCGTGCGGAGACCTCTCCACACAAGAGCAGTATACCCGATTCAAAATTAATCTTGAAGGAGAAGAAACATGCGCAAGTCAGTGTTGTACGTTTTGAGCCTGCTGGTGGTTGCCAGCATGCTTTTAGCCGCCTGCGGCACCACCACCCCCGCGGCCCCTGCTGCTACCGAAGCCCCGGCCCAGACCGAAGCCCCCGCCATGACTGAGGCCCCCGCTGCCACCGACGCTCCCGCAGCCGAACTCGAAGGCACCCTGAACGTGTGGTCCTTCACTAATGAGATTCGCACCATGGCCATCGCCTTCCAGGGCAAACACCCCAAGGTGAAGGTCGTGTATACCATGATCCCCATGACCAACGGCGAATACCAGACCAAGGTCAAAGCTGCCTCTGGCACCGCTGATTCCCCCGATGTAGTGGCCCTCGAAGCCGCCTTCGTCAAGGAATGGGTTGAGTCCGACCTGCTGATGGACTTGAACGAACTGGTCCCGTTGACCGAAGAACTCAAGACCTACCCGGCCGTCGTGCAGGTGGGTACCTATGATGGCATTACCAAGGCCTTCTCCTACCAGGCCACCCCGGGTGCTTTCTTCTATCGCCGCTCCATCGCGAAGGAATGCCTCGGAACCGATGAGCCCGAGAAGGTCCAGGCCATGGTTGCCGACATGGACAAGTTTGTCGAGACCGCTGCCAAGATCAAGGAATGCGGCACGGGCGACTACTACACCGTCGGCACCGGCGCTGAACTGTTCACCCCCTTCCTCGCCAACCGCGCTCAGCCGTGGGTTGTGGATGGCAAACTGGTCATCGATCCGAAGATCGTGGAATATGTCCACTTCGCCAAGATGATGCGCGACAATGGCTACGAGTCGGGCGCTACGCAGTGGACCGAGGGTTGGTTCGCGGGCATGAATGACACCCTGAAGGATGCCAACGGCACCCCGAAGAAGGTCTTCAGCTACTTCCTGCCCACCTGGGGTCTGCCCTACGTTTTGAGCCCCAACTCCACGCCCAAAGATGGCGGCACGAGCACCGCTGGTGACTGGGCCATGGTCAACGGCCCGATGTCCTATCAGTGGGGCGGCACCTGGGTCGGCGTTCTCGAAGGCAGCCCGAACTCTGAACTGGCGAAGGAATTCGTCAAGTTCGTGGCGCTCAATGAAGAGAACCTGACCAACTGGGCGACTGGCGTGTACACCAACGAGTACCTCAAGGCCATCGACCCGAACACGCCTGATGATCAGGCGCAGGCCGCAGGCGACTTCGTCTCCAGCCAGGTCGTGGTCGAGAAGATCACCAGCAGCTTCGACAAGTCCACGCTGTCCGACTTCCTCGGCGGTGAGAACTCCTACGGTGCGTTCGCCCTGGCCGCCCCGAGTGTCAATGGCGCCCTGCTCACGGGCTCTGACGATGCCATTCAGCGCGCTCTCAATGACCCGCTGGCGGCTTACCTGAGCGGCACCATGACCGAAGCGGAAATGTGGACTGCCTGGTTGGACGCTGTCCGCAATGAGTTCCCCGATCTGATCATCCCCGAACCCCCTGTGAAGTAATCTCCTGAATGATTGGGACGGCGCGGATGCGCCGTCCCAATCCCATGGGGTTCCGTCCTCGATTTCATCTCCCCTTATCGGAGGCAACATGAATTTTGCTAAACTCAAGAAGGCATCCACAGGGTATTTCTTCCTTGCGCCATTCATCATTGGATTCCTGGTCTTTGGCCTGTACCCGGTTGTCAATACCCTCACGTTGAGTTTCACGGATGCTACGTTGATGTCGGGCAAGAGTCATTTTATTGGGCTCGGCAACTTCCAGCGTTTGTTCGCTGACGAAGTGTTTATGCGGGCTGTGAGGAATACCTGGCTGCTCTGGATTCTGAACTTCCTGCCCCAGATCGGCGTTGCGCTGCTATTATCTGTGATGTTTACGAACGTCCGCCTCAAGATCAAGGCGGTGGGGGTGTGGCGGGCCTTGTTCTTCCTGCCCAACTTGTTGATGCCTGCTGCCGTGGCGGCCTTATTCAATGCATTATTTGCTTATTATGGTCCGGTCAATCAATTGCTGGTGAGGGCGGGATTCCTGAGCGAGGCCATGCGGTTCTTGGAGTCGGTGGGGGTGACGCGCGGCCTGGTGATTTTCATTCAGTGGTGGACCTGGTTCGGGCAGACGATCATCATCGTTATGGCGGGTATGACCTCCATCCCGATCCAGCTATATGAAGCAGCCATGGTGGACGGGGCCAATGGCTGGCAAATGTTCCGACGAATTACCCTTCCGCTCCTGCGGCCCATCCTGATCTACGTCTTTGTCACGTCGTTGGTGGGCGGCATGCAGATGTTCGACATCCCCTTCCTGCTGACCGATGGGCGCGGTTCGCCGCAAAGTTCCATCCAGACCAACAACATCCTGATGTACATGAAGTTCGCCAGCAGCAAGGGACACATCGGTGCGGCTTCCTCTGTGGGCGTGCTGATCTTCATTATGACCAGCCTGTGCGCTCTGGGTATCTTCTACTTCCTGCGTGACCGCGACAACGTGGAGAAGAAACCCGCGAAGAAATTGACTTCGGTCAAGAATATGGAAAAGGCGGCGTAATGTCATCTTATAGATTAAGTACCTATGTCCTGCGCGTTCTTTCGTATCTTCTGCTGTTCTTCCTGTTGATTCTGATCATCGTCCCGATCTGGATCCTGATCGTGAACTCCACTCGTTCCACCACCGAGATTCAACAAGGCATCAGCCTGATCCCCAGTTCTCATTTGATCGAGAATTACCGCCTGTTGCTCAGCAAAGGCTTGAACCTGCCCCGCGGCTTTGGCAACAGTATTTTTCTGGCGGTTGCCTCGACGGCGGTTACAGTGTATTTCTCCCTGCTGACAGCCTACGGTCTGGTGGTCTATGATTTCCCCGGCAGGAAGTTGTTCTCCAACTTCATCATCGTGCTGGTGATGATCCCCATGCAGTTGTCCATCGTCGGTTTCTATCGCTTCATGTCCATGCTGGGGCTGACCGACAACTATGCGGCCTTGATCCTGCCATTGATAGCCAACGCAGGCGCAGTCTTCTTCGGGAAGCAATATCTCGAGTCGATGCTGATCCAGGACCTGATCGATGCGGCCCGCATCGATGGCGCCAGTGAGTTGGGCATCTTCCACATGATTATCATGCCGTTGGCGGTGCCGGGCGCGGCCACTATGGGCATTTTTGCCTTCGTGACCTCCTGGAACAACTTCTTCAACGCCTTTATCATAATCACTTCCATCGAGAAATATACGCTTCCGATGCTGGTCCAAACCCTGCGCGGTGACGTGTACCGCACGGAATACGGCGCGATCTACCTTGGCCTGGCGGCCACCATTGTGCCGATCATCATCATCTACGCCATCTTCTCTCGTTATATCGTGAGCGGCATTGCCATGGGGGCCGTCAAGGAATAACACCAGACGGCCATTGCCCCATACCCATGATCGGTTGTCCGCACAGACGGGACGACTGGCTTTATATTGCTTGAAGACAGATGAATGTTAAAACAATCAAACTGAGGATTGCATGATATTGACTCAAAAGACACTTGACACCCTGCTTGCACAGATGACTCTGGACGAGAAACTGGCCCAGATCGGTTCATATTGGATGTATGAATTGCAGACGGGTGGCGTATTGGATTTGGATAAGGTGCGGGCGAAGCTCGGTCAGGGGATCGGACAGATTACCCGCGTGGCGGGCGCGTCCACGTTTGATCCTGTTCTGGCGGCGAAGATGGGGAATCAGATCCAGAAGTTTTTGCTGGAACAAACCCGCCTGAAGATTCCCGCCATTCTGCATGAGGAGAGTTGCTCGGGTGCGATGATCTTGGGCGGCAGTATGTACCCACAGATGATCGGCCTGGCCAGTACCTTCCAGCCCGAACTGGCTGAGGCCATGACCCAGGTCATTCGCAAACAACTGCTGGCTATCGGCGCGCGACAGGCGCTGGCCCCCGTCTTGGACGTTTCCCGAGACCCGCGTTGGGGCCGCACCGAAGAGACCTTCGGCGAGGACCCGACCCTGGTCAGCCACTTTGGTATGGCCTACGTCCGTGGCATGCAGGGTGCGGACCTGGCCCAGGGCGTGATGGCCACGGGCAAGCATTTCATCGGTCACAGTCTCTCGCAGGGCGGACAAAATTGCGCCCCTGTTCACGTCGGCAAACGCGAACTGTACGACACCTTCCTGGCTCCGTTCCAGGCCGCCATCCGTGATGCGGGCCTGGCGACCATGATGAACTCCTATCCTGAATTGGATGGGGAAGTGGTAGCTGCTTCCCGCCGTATTCTGACCGACCTGCTGCGTGGGGAACTCGGCTTCGACGGCCTGGTCGTCTCCGACTACGATGCCGTGGTCATGATTCATAACTATCACAACGCGGCTCCCGACCTCGCCACGGCGGGGCGGCTGGCCCTGCAGGCGGGCATTGACGTGGAACTGCCCACCACCGTCTGTTACGGTGACGCGCTCAAAGCAGCGCTCGACGCGGGCGATCTGGATATGGCAACCGTCGACATGGCGGTCTCCCGCCACTTGCAGAAGAAGTTCGAGTTGGGCCTGTTCGAGAATCCCTACGCGGACGAGGGTCGAGTGGTCGAGGTCTTTGAGACCTCCGAACAGCGTGCCCTGGCGCGCGAGATCGCCCGTAAGAGCATGGTCCTGCTCAAGAATGACGGCCTGCTTCCGCTCAAAAAGGATCTCCGTACGCTGGCAGTCATCGGCCCCAATGCGGATAACAACCGCAGTCTGCTCGGCGATTACTCTTATGCGGCTACCAAGGAGTTGGTCAGTTTTCAGGCTCCGCCCGATTCTTCGTTCATCGATATCGATGAGCAGGAATTGGCGGAATATGATGTGAAGATCGTTGGCGCGCTGAAAGGCATTCAGGCGGCGGTGACTCCCGATACCAAAGTGCTCTACGCCAAAGGTTGCGACAACCTCTCCGCTGACACCAGAGGATTCGACGAAGCCGTCCGCGCGGCAGAACAGGCCGACGCGGTGATCCTCGTGCTGGGTGACCGCTCGGGCCTGACCCCGAACTGCACATCGGGTGAGACGCGCGACAGCGCCGACCTCCGCTTGCCGGGCGTGCAGGAAGAGTTGGCCAAGGCCATCCTTGCGACGGGCAAACCTGTGGTGGCGGTCCTGATCAATGGACGTCCGTATGCCATCCCGTGGCTGGACGAGCGCGCCAACGCCATTCTCGAAGCCTGGCTGCCGGGGGAGGAAGGCGGCGCAGCGCTGGCCGACATCCTGTTCGGCGATGCCAACCCGGGCGGCAAACTGCCTGTGACCTTCCCGCGCAGTGTCGGTCAACTGCCGATCTTCTATAATCACAAGCCCTCGGGTATGAAATCGAACTGGTACATCGATTACGTGTCCGAGAAGGCCACGCCGCTGTATCCCTTCGGGCACGGATTGAGTTACACCCGCTTCGAGTATAGCGACCTGTCGATTGAGCGGGACCAGGCTACGGCGGGGGAGGGGCTGGAGATCACACTGAAGGTCACCAACACGGGCGACGTCCGTGGCGACGAAGTGGTCCAGCTCTACATCCGCGACGAGTACGCCAGCGTCCCGCGCCCGATGAAGGAGCTGAAAGGCTACGCGCGTCTGACGCTCGAACCGCGCCAGTCTAAAACCGTGACCTTCCACCTGCCCGTCGACCAATTGGCTTTTTACGACGCTGACGTGAGCCTCGTGCTCGAACCTGGACGTATCTTCGTCATGCTCGGCAGTTCGAGCGACGATATCCGCCTGCGTGGCGAGTTCGAGATCGTCGGCGCGGCCAAGATGCCGATCAGGGAGCGTGTATTCGTCTGCCCTGTGACGATCTTGTAGTGACTTTGGGTTTTCTTCTCCTATCCCCTTGGACAAGGGTGGAGAAAGGATACACCCTCCTGGTCTTTGGATTTGGGCCAGGAGGGTTCTTTTTTTCGATTTTGGCAACTTTTCCGGAAATTAGCTGGGAAAATTCGACTTTGTGAAAATTCACTCTTGTATTTTTTTAAAATCTCCTTATAATACGAATAGTTAGTTTATATAACCATTAAACTAAATAGGCGATCCCTCATGTTCACTGGCGACCAGGAAAAGGTACGGAAAGTCAACAGATCCCTCATTCTTAACACCTTGCGGCTTCACGCGCCTGTTTCGCGTGCCCAAGTGGCAAATATTACGGGGTTGACCCGCGGTACGGTGTCGAATATTGTCAATTCATTGATAGAGGATGGGCTGGTTTTTGAGGATCAGTTGCAGGACTCGAAGGTCGGACGACCGTCCATTTTGCTGAGGCTGCGGCCTGATGGCGGGGCAGTCATCGGGGTGGAAATTGGGGTGGATTTTATCTCCGTACTTTTGACGAATTTCGTGGCCGAACCCTTGTGGGAAACCCGTGTAAAGACCTACCCTTCCCAATCCCAAACCGACATCATTCATCAGGCGGAAGCCTACATCGAGCAGGCGCTCGATATTGCAAAGGAACAAACTTTGCGGCCTTTGGGAATCGGCGTGGGGCTGCCGGGCCTGGTCAATGTGCGGCAGGGAAACCTGATCATGGCCCCAAATCTGCATTGGACGAACGTACCCCTGCGTCTGATGTGGAACCAGCGCTTTCGTCTGCCTATTTATATCGATAATGAAGCGAATTTGTCTACACTGGGGGAATATTACTTTGGAGTGGCCCGCAATACCGATAATTTCATATATCTTTCCTCTGACATCGGCCTGGGCGGTGGTGTGATGATCGACGGAAGATTGTTCCGCGGCGCGAACGGATATGGAGGAGAAATCGGCCATATCCAGCGCGACTTGCAGGGCGAGGAATGCGCCTGCGGGCGCATCGGCTGTTGGGAGACCCTGGTTGGTCCGCGCGCTGTGCTTCGTCGTGTAAAGCATGAACTAAACGTCAAGCAGGATACGCAATTGCTGGAGGCCTGCTCGGGCGACCTGTGCAACCTCACCTTCGAAATGATCGTGCAATTCGCTTTGGAGGGGAATGCCATTTGCCGCCAGGCGATGGAAGATGTGGCTGTAAACCTGGGTGTGGGAATTGCCGACCTGGTCAATATTTTCAACCCGCAAATGATCGTCATCGGCGGCGCCTTCATCGCGGGAAAAGATATTTTGTACTCGATCATCGAAAAGACGATTCTTTCCAATGCGCTGTCGCCTTCGGTCGAGAACCTGCAGATCAAGTTCTCCGAACGGACCGCCGAGGCTTGTGTGTTGGGCGCGGTGGCGGTTGTGTTGGATGACATCTTGCGCGAACTGGCGATCAATTAAAAATCACGCCTGCGTGATCTACATTCCACTTATGGAGGTCCCCAATCCAGATATCAATCCTCTGCCTGAACACGAAGTCATCAAATTCTGTAAAAGGAGCCTGAAAATGAAATCGAAACGTGTTTTGATGACCATCTTCTCTTTGATGATCATCGCTTCCATGGCACTCACCGCTTGCAGCGGCGCCTCCCAGTCCTCTGGCGGAAAAGTCAAGATCGGCCTGTCCTTCTCTGACTTTGCGACCGAACGCTGGAAAAACGAAGAAATTCTGATGCGCAAGCTTCTCGAAGAGAAGGGCTACGAGGTCATTTCCGCGGAAGCCAACCACGACGTCAAACTGCAGAACGACCAGATCGACAACATGGTCAGTCAGGGCGTCAAAGGCCTGATCGTCATTGCCGAAGATGGCGATGCCGTGGTCACTTCTGTGGACAAGGCTGCGGATGCGGGCGTGAAGGTCATCGCTTATGACCGCCTGATCAAGACCTCCAAGATCGCTGCCTATCTGTCCTTCGACAACGTCGAGGTAGGTAGACAACAGGCCCTTGGCGTCATGAAAGCGATTGATGCTGATAACTGGGATGTCAACGCGAACGGTCCCGCCCGTGTTGTGCAGCTTGCCGGCTCACCCACAGACAACAATGCTACCCTTTTCACCAAGGGCCAGACTGAAATCTTACAACCATACGTTGACTCTGGCAAGATTGAAATCGTTGCCCAGCAGGGCATCGACAACTGGGATGCTGCCAACGCCCTCAAGGTGATGGAAAACATCCTGACCGCCCAGAACAACGACATCGATGCCGTGGTCGCCTCCAATGATGGCACCGCCCTCGGCGCCCTCCAGGCGA
>CALFXA010000245.1 GCA_937928015.1 uncultured Anaerolineales bacterium
CTGGTTGCACCGACCTGCTGACCATCGTCCGCCGTGCCGCCGACCGCATCGTGGAGGATTTCCTTGGCGGTGGCCCCGACCGCACCCCAGGTCACGAGGAGATCGAGATCGCGCTCCTGCGGTTGTATCAGGTCACGAATGAGAAATCCTATTTGGAGATGGCGCGCCAATTCATCGAGCAACGCGGACGCGATCCCTTCTTTGCCCTCTTGCTCCTGAAACAAAACTCCAGCGCGGAGGCACGCAAGAAAATGGTGCAACAACAGAAACAGGAATATCTCGCCGCGCATCCCGAGTTCAAGCCCTTCCAACTTCCACTTGGCAACGCCGCCAGAAAACCGTGGAATGCGACCCTGCGCTGGAACCTGAGCGCCTTGAGCGGAAAATATTTTCAGCAGCACGCGCCCGTCCGCCAGCAGACGGTGCCCGTCGGTCACTCCGTCCGCTTTGCGTATCTCGAAACCGCCGTCGCCATGCTGGCCCGCGAGACAGGTGACGGGACTCTCGTCCCTGCTCTTGCGCGCGCCTGGGAACACATGGTGACGCGTCGCATGTACGTCACGGGAGGAATCGGCTCCCTGCCTGCCATCGAAGGCTTCGGTAACGACTATGAACTCGATCCAGAAATCGCCTATGCCGAAACCTGCGCCGCCCTTGGCAGCATGTTCTGGAATTGGGAGATGGCACAACTGACGGGCGACGCCAAATATAGCGACCTGTTCGAATGGCAACTCTACAATGCCGCGGCTGTCGGCATGGGCATGGACGGTGACACCTATCTCTACAACAATCCGCTCACCTGCCACGGCGGCGTGACGCGCAAAGCATGGTACGCCGTGCCCTGCTGTCCATCCAATCTCTCGCGCACCTGGGCGGATTTGGGAAAGTATATTTATTCGTCCAACCGAAACGAACTCTGGATTCACCAATACATCTCCAGCCAGCACGAGACGAATTATGTCAGGATCGAACTCCATTCCGATTTTCCGTGGGACGGAAACGTGCAAATCAAAGTCGAGCCATCGATGGAGCTTTCTCTTCACCCTCGCCTGCCCTCGTGGAGTCAAAATCCGCAAATAAAAATCAACAGCGAACCCGTAGCGCAAAATGCCATTTTGCGCTACGCCAGTACAGCAGAATATTATTCTGCTCCACAACAAAGCAAATTCATATCCCTCACCCGCACTTGGTCATCCGCTGATATTCTCGAACTCACCTTCGACATGCCCATCCTTCTCCGCCGCGCCCACCCCAAAGTCAAAGGCCATGCGGACAAAATCGCGATCACGCGCGGACCTCTGGTCTACTGTCTCGAAAGCACGGATAACCCCAACGTGGACATCTTCAACGTTAAAGTTGATACTGCCTCCTTGCATCCCACCTTCGACGCGTCCCTGCTCGGCGGAATCATGAAGATCGAAGGTAAATCCCAAGATGGCCATCCCCTCACCTTTATCCCCTATCATCTTTGGGGTAACCGCGGCGAATCGACAATGACCGTGTGGGTGGGATAAAGAAGTTGCAGCCAAGTAGAAAAGGAAAATCGTATGTCAGAAAAACAAGAAATAACCGAGGCCCTCATCGCGCTGGAAAGTGCTGCACTCAGACGCTGGGGAAACGGTGACCCATCTGGTTTTCTCGAAATTTGCGCTCCAGATGTGGTCTACTTCGATCCCTATTTGGAAAAGCGGATCGACGGCATCGGGGCCCTGACTCAATATTACAAAGCCACCTGGGGACAGGTGCGTTTTGACCGTTTCGAATTGATCAATCCTTACGTTCAAACCAGTGGCGACCTGGCTGTGCTCACATTCAACTACGCCTCTTATACGGGCGAGGCATCCTCGCGTTGGAATTGCACGGAGGTCTATCGACGAAATGATGACGGCTGGAAAATTATCCAGACGCATTGGTCATATACGCGACATCCTGGCATTGTTGGAAATTGACTCTGGAGTAAACATGCAAACCGAACTAACCCAACCCTCTCCTCTCCTCCAGCCTGACGGCCGCCTCGCCCAGGTTGGCTGGGCGCGCCAGCCGCTCCTCGATTGCAATCTGGAGTCCGCCCGCTTCTACGCGCTCGAACCCCTTCAACGCTTCCGCATCAAACGCTGGGACTATTACGCCGTTTTCAGTCCGCGCCACTTTTTTTCCGCCACCATCGCGGACCTCGGCTACGCGGGCAACCTATTTGTTTATACGATGGACTTCGAGACGGGTAACTTTCATGAAGAGGGGCTGGTCATCCCGTTTGGAAAGGGAATCACTCTCCCGCGCAATTCAGACAAAGGCAACAGCCACTTCGCAGACGCCCGCCTCACCCTCGACTTTCGGGTTGCTCCTGACCATCGACATTTATCTGTCTCCTGGCCTGCCTTCCACGGCGGACGCGGAATTTCGGCTGAGATCGACCTGCAAACACCGCCAGGTTACGAGTCGATGAACATCGCCATCCCCATCGGCAAAAAACGCTTCTACTGGAATCGCAAAATCAACTGTATGCCTGCCAGCGGGATGGTCCAATACGGCGACCAGACCGAGACTCTCGACTCCAAAACCTGTCTCGGCTCGCTCGACTGGGGGCGCGGCGTCTGGGAATATCAGTCTTACTGGAACTGGGCAAGCACCTCGGGCTTCCTCGCGGATGGCCGCACCATTGGGCTGAACCTGGGCTGTGGCTTCGGTGACCTCTCGAAGGCGGGCGAGAACGCGGTCATCCTGAGCAATCGCATTCACAAACTGGAGCAGGTCAAGTTCGACTATGTCTCTGGCGATTATATGAAACCCTGGAAGTTCACCGATGCCGAAGGCCGCCTCGACCTGGTCTTCACCCCCTTCAAGGAGCGCATCGCGCAAACGAATCTGGGTATCATTACCAGCCTCGTCCACCAGATGTTCGGCCGCTACAACGGCACGGTCATTGCGGACGATGGCGAGAAGATCGAAATCAAAGACCTGATCGGCTTTGCGGAAGAACATCATGCCAAGTGGTAACTCCATGCGCACACGATGGACTCCGTCCGCGCCCATCCCGTTACCTGAATATCCGCGTCCGCAAATGACGCGGCCTGATTGGTTCAATCTCAACGGCGAATGGGACTACGCTATTCTGCCCAAAGACAGCCCTACGCCGACATTGTGGGATGGAAAGATTCTTGTCCCGTATCCTGTGGAGTCTTTGTTGTCGGGTGTGCAGAAATCATTGTTGCCTGAGCAGAGACTTTGGTATCGGCGGACATTCCCTCGCCCCGCCTACGGCACCTCTCTCCCATTGGGAGAGGGGACGGGGGTGAGGGTCTTGCTTCACTTTGGCGCGGTGGACTACGAATGTTCCATCTTCCTCAACGGGAAATCCGTCGGCTCGCACCGCGGCGGGTACCTGCCCTTTACCCTCGACATCACCGACACGCTCGTGGATGGTGATAACGAGTTGCTCGTCTCTGTTTGGGACCCGACCGATACGGGTTTGCAACAACGCGGCAAGCAGGTGTTGAATCCGAAAGGTATCTGGTACACGCCCATCTCTGGGATTTGGCAGACAGTCTGGTTGGAGGTGGTCCCCGAGGTCAGCATCGAGTCGCTGAAATTGACACCCGACTTGGATGACAAGTCGCTTACGGTGGAGGTGAAAGTCAGGGGGATGGTGGAAGGTCTACGGGTGGAAGCGGAAGTAACGTCGAAGGGAGAGAGAATTTCGGCGGGTGATGCGCCCGCCTCAAGTCCCGCGAGAATCGAGATTGCAGATCCTGTCGCGTGGAGTCCGTCGAATCCACATCTGTATGATTTGCGCGTGCGACTCGTCCGCGATAGAAAGGTCATTGATGAGGTTGGCAGTTATTTTGCCATGCGCAAGTTTGGGCTGGCGAAGGACGCGGCGGGTCATCTGCGTTTTGCGTTGAACGGCGAGCCGCTGTTTTTGTATGGCCCGCTCGACCAGGGATTTTTTCCCGATGGGCTATACACGCCGCCGTCGGAAGAAGCGATGGTGTTCGACATCGAATACACGCGGACTATCGGCTGCAACATGATCCGCAAGCACATCAAAGTGGAGCCTCTGCGTTGGTATTATCACTGCGATCGACTGGGGGTGATCGTCTGGCAGGATATGCTGAATGGCGGGTTGATCGATGGCGAGACGGTGGCAATCCTGTCGCTGATCTTGGGCTTCCATCGTAACGACACGCGCTGGCTGTCGCGTTTTGGCCGCGCGGACGAGTCGAACCGCGCCGAGTATCGTCGCGAATTACAGGAGATGATTGACCACCTGTACAACGTGGCTTGCATCGCCGTATGGGTTCCGTTCAACGAAAGTTGGGGACAGTTCCAGGCCAGGGAGATTGCGGCGTGGGTGAAGGGATACGACCCGACGCGGCTGGTGGATCACGCCTCGGGCTGGTTCGACCAGGGCGGCGGGGACTTCAAGAGCAAGCATATCTATTTCAAGAAATTGAAGCGACCCAGGCCCGATGGCCGCGCCTTTGTCATCTCGGAGTTTGGCGGATACAGTTTGAAGACCCCGAATCACATGTGGGACGAGGCGAAGGAGTTTGGCTATCGTTTCTACAAGACGCGCGAGGAGTTGACCGCCGCCTATCTGGCGCTTTTGGAAAACGAATTGAAGCCGCTCATCCCACAGGGTCTGACCGCCGCAGTCTACACTCAGACGACGGATGTAGAGATCGAGATTAACGGCTATCTGACGTATGACCGCGAAGTCGAGAAGATGGACGCGGAGGCATTGCGGCGCGCACATCTTGCATTGATCTCAAGTTGAGTACCCTTTAATTTCTTTACTTGCCAATGCGGCGCGCTATGTATGGATTTTTGTCCATTCAGGCGGACGCACATTCCTAGGGTCCGCTTAGAACCTGAACCAGGGCAAAGTAGGGCGGCTTGGGGTTGTAGTCCACGTCAAAGAGCAGCGGGGCCGCGTCAGGTGTATAGCTTGGATAAACTGCGTCGATATCGCGTGCGGCGACCCAACTGGTTGCGTCGCTGATACCCCATGTAGCGAATAGCGTGCAGACCTTGGAATTAATGCAGGCGGTCATCATATCGGCATAGAGTTGTTTCTGAAGGTCAGCCCGTTGCCCCGGCGTACCGCTCATCTCGTGCTGGTTCACATCCATCTCGGTGATCATGACCTGCACACCCAAGTCGCCGAACTTCTTCATGGTCGCCTCCACGTCCGCCTCCTTCGGCGTGACGCGGCTATTCCATGGCAGGAACAGGTGCATCTGCATGCCGACCGCGTCAATGATGCCCTTGTCCTTGAGCCGCTTGACGATGCGGTACTGCATATCGATGTTATAGGACGTGTCAGCATCGCGCGGGCTTTCATTGTTGTCGGTATTCAGGATCAGGATCGCATCAGGATCGGCTTCGCGCGCCCACTGGAAGGCCTTGTCGATGTAATCCGCCCCGATGTGGTCGAACCAGTAATCCGCCCCGGGATAGCGGTCACGCTGCGGGGCCTCATTGGCAATGCTGTAGATTTTTACCTTGCCGCGGTAACGCGTCATGAGGGTTGTGATGTGCTGCTGCAGGATGTCCAGCAGTTCGTCCTTCGAATAGTTGCCGTTGCGGATCCAGGCAGGAATTCCACCTTCTTCGTCGGACGTGCCCCACACCAGATGGGATGCATATAACGTTACGCCGAGTTGCGCGGTCTGATTGACGATCTGGTCGAGCGTGGCGAAATCATACTGGCCGGGTCCGGTCCATAGTTTTGGATCGCTGAACGCGCTGATGATGGCGACATTGTAGTCGTGCTTATAAACCGCACACAGGCGCGAATCCACCAGCTGATCGGGGTTGAACTCGGTCCCGATCTGGATGCCATGCGGCGCCGCCAGGTCCTTCAGGCCTGGCGCCTCCAGCCAGGATGGCTGATACGTCCCCTTTGGCAACGTGGTGATTGAGGGGTGAATGACCCTGAGCTTCTCGGGGGCGCCGACCGTGGTACCGAATTGGAACCAGCCTTCGGGAAAGAGTCCGTTGGGCAGGTTCAGGCCCGCTTGGTTCGTGAGATCAATCTCCTGGAGAGTATTGTTATCCTGGTCGAGCACCTGAATCTGTTTGCCGTTCACATCTATGAATTGCAGTGTGAGTTCCTGATCGACGGCCACTGACAGAGGAATATCGACGGTGCAGCCTTCACTCGAACCGTCGCGCACGCACAGGCGATATTGCTGACGGTCCACCGTGACGTCCATGCGGTTGATGCCCTTCCACCACGGGTCGGCGACATCGGATGTGCCATAGATGCGGACGCCAGCCCAGTTCTCATAAGTGCGCTGCAGGCCGAAGTGTATGCGCAGCGGAACCTGAACGGGATGATGGCCAGGGTCAACGGCCCAGTCGCTCTGTTCTTCTGTGGCGGGCTGGATCACCAGTTCACCCCCGTTGTCGGTCGAGTAATACGTCCACGTGCTGAACTCCAGCAACGGCTGCCACGGCACTACGTCGGCTGCCAGTTGCGGGACGTTTGGGGGCATGGCGGCAAGTTTCGACTTGGGAACAAAGCCTTGTTTTCGGGTCGTGCTGTCATTCCACGCCACTGCAACATAATCCTGGTAGACGCCAAGCACCTCCACCTCCGCTCCTGCAGGGATGAGCGCGCCGAGTCTGCAATAGTCATCGCCGGGAAAATCGGAGAGCAGTGTTTGTGTCTGGACCACCGCACTGGGAACGGGCGTGGGCGGGATGGCCGCTGTGGGTGCGGGGGAGACAGCAGTTGCTGTGATAGTTGGGACAATCTGCTGTGCAGGCGTGCAGGCTGATAGAAGAACGACTACGCAAATGATGCAGCGAAGAAAAAGTTTCATTTTGCTCTCCCGGGGGGATGGTTATCAAAATTATACAACTTTAGCGGTATATCTCACCCTCCCTTCCTTGTAAAGCATGACCCCATTGTTTTTCCAAGACTGGATGACTTGCGCGTAATCTTGAATTCATCCGTTATAATTCTCGCACTATGGAAGAACGATTGCAAAAGATACTGGCACAAGCAGGGTACGGTTCGCGCCGTGCCTGCGAAACGATCATCGAGGCGGGGCGCGTGCGCGTCAACGGCTATATTGCCGTCCTTGGACAAAAAGCCGACCCATTCAAGGATAAGATTTCGGTGGATGGCAAGCCGATTGCCGCCGCCGAACAACTGATTTACATCGCGCTATACAAGCCGCGTAACGTGCTCTCGACTGTCGAAGCGGAAGTGGGCGATCAGCGTCAGACGGTGCGGGACTTGATTCAGATCGAGGGACATCTCTACCCCGTGGGTCGACTTGACTTCGACAGCGAGGGGCTGGTCTTGATGACCAACGATGGTGACCTGACCAACAGGCTGACTCATCCGCGCTATGGCCACGAAAAGGAGTATCGCGTTCTCCTGGCTCGCCGTCCTGACGAGGAACAACTCGGCACCTGGCGACGCGGTGTGGTGCTGGAGGATGGCTACAAGACCCAGCCTGCGGACGTGCGCTTTGAGTCCACCTCGGGGAAGGGCGCCTGGATTCGCGTGACGATGGGTGAGGGGCGCAAGCGCCAGATCCGTGAGATCGGCATGTTGCTGGGCCTGCCCGTGGTGCGCATTCTCCGTGTGCGCATAGGCACATTGCGCTTGGGCAACCTCAAGCCGCGTCAGTGGCGACATTTGACCAGTGAGGAAGTGCAGGCGCTCAAGGGGAATCCGCAGACTGGGAAGAAGTGAGCGTTTCCAAGCCACGTATTTATCGGGCAGTTCGGTTTTGTGGAAATTTTGTTCCGAATAAAAACAGACTGGCATAGCCAGTCTGTTTTTATTTTTATCAGAGATTTGTCAGCTTTGGCGGACATCCCAGAACTTTTTGACGGCCTTTTCCACGGCCGCCTTGACGGCATCCTTCTTCAGGCCCGCTACCTTGAAGGTCACCAGTTTTGAACCTACATCGGGACCTGTGAATTGGCCAAAGGCGATGAAGTTGCCGCCTGCGTCTGAAATGGCTTTGGTGATTTTTTCCAACTGACCAGGCTTATCCTCGACCTGGGCCGTCACGCGAATGCCTTTCTCGCGTGCGCCCATCAGCTCAAGGAAGACCTTGAACAGGTCGGTCTCGGTGATGATGCCCACCACCTTGTTGTCGTCCACCACAGGCAGGCCTCCCAGCTTGTTGTCGGCCATGATGCGCGCCGCCTCTTCGATGGGGGTATCCCGTGTAATGGTCAGCACCTTCTTACTCATGACCTGCTTGACGGTCACCTTGCTGAGCAGGTAGTTCATCTCCCAGACGCTCAAGGTGGAAACAGGGGAGGGCGAGGCATTCAGAAGGTCCGTCTCGGTCACAATGCCGACCATCTTGCCATCCTTGATGACAGGCGCACGGCGGATGTGCTCCTTTTTGAACATCGCCAGGGCATCGTGGATGGGCGTATCAGGCGACACGGAAATCACGGGTTGGGACATTCTTTCACCGACAAGCATGGAAGCCTCCAAATTTATTGAATTGTGATTACTTGTGCAAGGAAATTATACGTCTGGTCGGAATTTTGCAATGTCACGAAATCGGAGTGAAAAAGGTCACTTTCCAAGCTCTGCAATGATACGCGCCACATGACGGGCGTGCTTGAGATACAGGTCGATGCGGATATTCTCGTTGGGGGCATGCGTACGCGTATCGGGATAGCCCATGCCGCCCGTGGCGACAGGCAGTCCCAGCACGTGGATGAATGGATGATTCGGCCCTGAGCCGCCCGTGATCGGGATCACCGCCATCGGTTTGTCGTACACCTCTTTGGCGGTATCCACCACCAGCTTGATAAAGGGATGGTCTGGATCGGTGCGGGCGGGGAAGTCGCCGCCCAGGTTTTCGATCTGGATGTCTCTGAAGCCGTGAGCATCCAGGTGGGCACGCAGGCTGGCGAGGATCTTCTCAGGGTTCTGATTCGGCACCAGACGGAAATCGACTTTGGCGGAAGCGCGCGCGGGCAGCACGGTCTTCGAGCCAGGTCCCTGGTAGCCAGCGGTCAGCCCACAGATGGTGCAAGTAGGCGTGAAGACCTCCTCGATCTTGAGGTCGGTGCCGCCTGTCAGACCCTTGGTGAAGTATGGCACGCCGTAACGGGATTTGTAATTATCCGACGGGTCGGGCAGGGCTTCCATCAACTCGCGGTCGCGCGCCGACGGAGGCTGCACGTCATCGTAAAAACCTGGGACGAGGATGCGTTCGTCGGGACCCTTGAGCGTGTTCAGCGCCCAGACCAGCCGCCAGGCCGCGTTGGGGAAGATGCTGCCGCCCAGCCCCGAGTGGACGTCGGTGCCGAGCAGGTCGAGCGAGAGTTCCACGTAGAGGATGCCGCGCAGGCCGAGGTATTCCTGGGGTGTGTCGGTGTGGTCCACGCCGCCGAATTCCCACAGGCAGGCGTCAGCCTTGAGCAGATCGGTATGCTCGTTGACAAATTTCGCCAGGTTGACGCTGGCGGTTTCCTCTTCGCCTTCGATGATGAACTTGACAGTGCAGGGTAGCTCGCCTTCGGCCAGCAGCGCATCGATGGCGTGCAGGCGCGAGACGAGGTGTCCTTTGTCGTCGCTGACGCCGCGTCCGTACATCTTGCCATTGCGGATGCTGGGCTCGAAAGGCGGAGTCTCCCACAGTTCAAGCGGCTCGGGCGGCTGGACGTCGTAGTGGTTGTAGATCAGCAGGGTCTGGTCGCTTTTGCCTGTGCGCTCCGCGAACACAATGGGCGACCCCGCCGTGGGGTGGATTTGCACGGAAAAGCCGCGCGCCTTGAGCATCTCACCGACCAGGGCAGCGCATTCGTGCAGGCCGATCTTCTGCGCGGAAATGCTGGGCTGGGCTACCAGCCGTCCAAGTTCGGCCAGGCTGCGGTCCAGGTTGGCTTCGAGGTAAGAGTCGATTCTTGTGTAGTCGGTCATGTCATATCCTATTTGGCAAAGTCCAGAATCCAATTGAGCGAATACGCACCTGCCAGGGCGAAGAGGGTCATTTTGATGAGCTGTCCAAGCCAGCAGAAAAAGAGGAAGCGGGCCATTGGCATTTTGCTCATTCCCGCCGCCACCCCTGCAATGTCGAAGAAAGGATTGGGCACGGCCGAAAGTACCAGGATGGCCCACCCGCCGTATTTTTGGACCCAAGGCTCGATGCGGTTGTAGATGTCCATGCGTTCGATCACGGCCTGTCCGCTATAGCCAGCCAGGTAGCCAGAGAGTTCACCCAACGCGCCACCTGATCCCGCGGCCAGCCCCACAAAGATGGGGTTGAAGATCGCGCCCATGGCGAAGACCACTGCCACACCAGGCGCGGGCAGGAAGACCGTGGCATTGGCCAACAGTGCGATCAAGAAAATGCCAGGATAGCCGAAGGCTGCAAACTCTTCCACGCGGTCGCGGATGCTGAAGACTAGCACGGTGATACCCACTACGGCCACCAGAGCCAGCACGCGCAGAGTCGCTGTCTTCCAATCGAAGGGCGCGCGGGCGGAGGAGTCAACAGCGTTCACAGAGCTACTCTGTGAACGCTGTTCGGTCTCGGGGGTGTCAGGCTTCTTCGATGGTGACACGGATGATCTTTACCGCAGGAGCGTTGACGTTGTTGGGGTCACGCACAGGGATCGACATCAACACGCCTGTCCCGTCGATGATTTGCCCAAAGACGGTGTGTTTGCCGTCCAGCCAGGGCGTAGGGACGTGGGTGATGAAGAACTGTGATCCGTTGGTGTTGGGTCCTGCATTTGCCATCGAGAGGATGCCGCGCTTGTCGTGCTTGAGGCTGGGGTGGAACTCGTCTTTGAACTTGTAGCCAGGTCCGCCGCGGCCTGTACCGGTGGGGTCGCCGCCCTGCACCATGAAGTCGTTGATGACGCGGTGGAAGATGATGCCGTCGTAAAAGCCTTCGCGCGCGAGGAAGACGAAGTTGTTGACCGTATTCGGGACTTTGTCTGCAAACAACTCGATCACCATGGTGCCTTTGTCGGTTTCCATGTGAGCGGTGTATTTCTTCTTCGGGTCGATCTGCATCGCGGGCGGGGTGCTCCATTGCTTGGTCATGTTTTCTCCTTTTGAAAAAGTTAAACATACCTGACGGGTCTTCAAGACCTGTCAGGTATGGGGTTACTTGAGTAGGGTCTCGATGCGCGCCACGACCATATCGAGGGCGGGGAGGTTGAATCCGCCCTCGGGGATGATGACGTCGGCGTAGCGCTTGGATGGCTCGACGAATTCGAGGTGCATCGGGCGGACGGTCTTCATGTATTGCTTGATGACCGATTCGGGGGTGCGGCTGCGTTCGGTGATGTCGCGCTGCAGGCGGCGGATCAGCCGCAGGTCGGCGTCGGTGTCCACGAAGATCTTCACATCGAAGCACTGGCGTAGTTCGGGTTCCGCGAAGATCAGGATGCCTTCCACCAAAATGACCGCACGCGGCTGGACCCTGAAGTTGCGCTCGGTTCGGCTGTGCGTGGAAAAGTCATAGATGGGCACGTCCACGGCGTGTCCCGCCTTGAGCTGCTCGATGTGATAGGCCAGCAACTCGGTCTCAAGCGAGTTGGGGTGGTCGAAGTTGACCTCGGCGCGCTGGGCAGGCGGCAGGCCTGTCAGGTCCTTGTAGTATGAGTCGTGTTGTAAAAAGGCGATTCGGTCAGGGCCGACCCGCTGCAGGATTTCCTGCGCCACCGTGGTCTTGCCCGAGCCCGAACCGCCTGCGATGCCGATTACAAGGGGGGGATGTGTCATAGTCCGATTATACCCGCTCGGCAGTTTTGAGTGATATTTTTATGCCTTTTCGGAAATTCCCGCTTGACACACACGAACGGATTGTGTATAGTAGCGCGAAACGTAAATTCGGAATAATAATGGGTTATCTATGTATGAAATCGACAAATCAGACGTAAAAATCGTCAATTTACTCCTCGAAGACGGTCGAATGTCGGCCTCCGAGATCGCCCGTCAGTTGGGAGACATCTCCGAACGGGCGGTGCGCTACCGAATCGAAAAGATGATCGACGAAGGCGTGATCCAGATCAGCGCGGTGGTCCACCCCCAGGCGCTCGGTCTGACCACCACCGCCGACGTCTGGCTGGAGGTCGAGTCGGACCAAATCCTCGACGTGGCGCGCAAGATGACCGAGTACGACAACGTGAGCTATGTGGCCTGCGGTATCGGCCAGTCTGACGTGAGCATCCAGGTCATTGCGAAGGACACGGCTGAGATCTACCGTTTTGTGACGGAGACCGTCCGCAAGACGCCTGGCGTCCGCAAGACCACCACGTCCATCGTGCCAATTGTCCTCAAGGATGTGTACCACTGGCGGGTGCCCGCGAGCATCGCGGAGGATGCCACGCCCGAAGACCTCAAACATAAAAATAATTCGGAGGATGTATGAGTTTATTTGGCCCGAACAGCCAGTCACTACAGCAACGCGCCCGGAAGGTCATCCCCTTGGGGGTGAATTCCAATTTCCGCTATTGGGGCGAGGGGATCACGCCCTACGTGGAGAGAGGCAAGGGTGCGTATCTGTGGGACGTGGACGGTAAATGCTACATCGATTACCGTATGGCATTCGGGCCGATCATTCTGGGACATGCCTATGACGAGGTGGATGCCCAGGTGGTCGAAGAACTCAAGAAGGGTTCGCTCTTCGCCATGACGGGCGAACTGGAGGTGGCGCTGGTCGAACTGATCGTGGATCTGTGCCCCGCCGTGGAAATGGCGCGCCTGGCCTGTTCGGGCACCGAGGCCACCATGCATGCCATCCGCGTTGCGCGCGCTTATACAGGGCGCGAGATCATCCTCAAATTCGAGGGGAATTATCACGGGATGCACGACCACGCCTTGTGGTCCACCTACGCTCCCATTGAATCCTACGGGAATCGACGCAGTCCCATCCCTGTGCCAGCATCCTCAGGAATCCCCAGAAATTTGCGCGACACGATCATCACGCTGCCGTTCAATGACGTGGAAGGGTTCGAGCGCGTGATGAAGTCCTTCGGCGACCAGATTGCGGCGGTCATCACCGAGCCATGCCAGGGCAACTGCGGCGCCATCGACGCCCAGCCTGGATTCCTGGAACTGATCCGTCAGCGCACCGAGGAGCACGGCATCGTTTTCATTCTGGATGAGGTCAAGACGGGGTTCCGCATCGCAAACGGCGGCGCGCAGGAAATCCACAAGATCGTTCCAGACTTGGCGACGTATGCCAAGGCCATGGGCAACGGGTATCCGATTGCGGCGTTCGGCGGCAAGGCGGAGATCATGTCCATTGTTGGCAGGGGCGTCTCGCAGGGTGGGACGTACACCAACAACAAACCTGGAGTCGCGGCGGCTTATACCACCTTGAAGTTGTTGCGCGAGAAACCCATCTTGAAGACCATCGCCCAACGCGGCGAGCGCCTGATGGATGGTCTGCGCGATATCCTCACCGAAAATGGCATTCCCTTTGTAATGAGCGGATACCCCGCCATGTTCTCATTTGCCCTGGGCGTGGAGTCGGTCACCTGTCAGCGCGATTGGAGTGTCTCGGACCAGGAGTTTTATCTCAAGCTGACGGAGATGGCCATCGAGCGCGGGGTGATGCCCGACCATGATGCGCGTGAGCCGTGGTTCCTGTGCTATTCGCACAGCGATGCGGATATCGATGAGACTCTGAATGTCTACGCAGATGTCGTGAAGAAAGCCAAGCAGTAATCGTTGGCAGGTTCGCAGGTTGGTTGAGAATCCCGACTTGTGAACCTGCTATTTTTTCAATTCAATGGAGCTGTCATGACTAAACTCACTTCCAAAGAAATTGTTGACCTCAGCAGGGAGTACACCTTTTTCTCCTGGTCTGTGCAGGGACAGGCCAATCCCATTCCTGTTGAAAAGGCGGAAGGGATTTATTTCTGGGACACGGATGGAAAACGCTACATCGACTTTTCATCCCAGTTGATGAACACGAACATCGGTCACCAGCATCCGAAGGTGGTCAAGGCCATACAGGACCAGGCTGCGAAATTGTGCTTTGTGCATCCAGGCAACACCACCGATGTCCGTGCCCAGCTCGGCAAGCGGCTGGCGGAGGTCACGCCAGGGAATCTTAAGAAGACCTTCTTTGCCCTGGGCGGTTCAGAAGCCAATGAGAACGCCATCAAGATTGCGCGCTTTTACACGGGGCGGCACAAGATTCTGTCCCGCTACCGCTCATATCACGGCGCGACCCACGGTTCGATTGCGCTGACGGGCGATTATCGTCGCCTGGCGGTCGAGCCGACCATGCCTGGCGGGGTGCATTTCCTCGACCCGTTTTGCTATCGCTGTCCGTTCGGGCAGAAGAAGGAAACCTGCAAGCGTGAGTGTATTTCACACCTTGAAGAGGTCATCAAGTACGAGGGTCCCGACAAGATCGCGGCCATCATCATGGAGGGTGTGGTCGGCTCGAACGGGCTGATCGTTCCGCCCGATGATTACTGGCCGCGTGTGCGCGAACTATGCGACAAGTATGGCATCCTGCTAATCTCAGACGAAGTGATGAGTGGATGGGGCCGCACGGGAAAATGGTTTGCCGTGGACAATTGGGGCGTGACGCCCAACATCATCACCACCGCAAAGGGCATCACCAGCGGATACGTTCCACTCGGCGCGGTGATCGTCTCGGACAAGATCGCCGAATTCTTCAACGACAAATATCTCTACGCGGGTCTGACCTACAACGGTCACGCGCTGGCCTGTGCCGCGGCGCTTGCCACCATCGACGTGTACGAGGAAGACCATCTGATCGAGAACGCGGCCACGCTGGGCGGCTATCTCGGCGAATGTTTGGAAGACATCAAGGAACGTCATCCTTCGGTCGGGGACGCGCGTTACATCGGCCTGTTCAGCACACTGGAACTGGTCAGCAATCGCGAGACGAAGGAAAGTTTCCCCGCTTCGGTGATGGGCGAAGTTGGAAAGGTGCTGCGCGAGAATGGTCTGTTCACCTTCATCATGGCGAATAACATGGGCAGCATGCTCTTTATCGTGCCGCCGCTGTGTATCACGAAGGAACAACTTGACGAAGGCTTGGTCATCGTCGAGAAGGCGTTGGAAGTTGCGGATAAGAATATTAAGTAAGGGCGACTCGTCGAGTCGCCCTTACAGGAGACATCATGGAAATCCTGAATTACATCAACGGCGAATGGATCAAGCCTGAAGTCGGCGAATACTTCGACGTGGTCAACCCTGCCACGGGGGAGGTCGTGGCGCGGACGCCCTTGTGCGGTCAGGCTGAGGTGGACGCGGCGGCGAAAGCGGCCAGCGAAGCGTTCCCTGGCTGGCGGCGGACTCCCGTGCAGGACCGCGTGCAATATCTATTTAAGCTGCGTAATATCATGCGTGAGCATGGCGACGAGATCGCCAAACTCATCACGCAGGAATCAGGCAAGACCTTCGAGGAAGCCAAGGCCGAGATGGTGCGCGCCTTCGAGAATATCGAAGTGGCCTGTGGGATGCCGCACCTCGGCAAGGGCGAGTTGGTGGAAGACATCGCACCTGGCATCGACGAGCTGATGATCCGCCAGCCTGTGGGCGTGTGCGCCACCATCGCGCCGTTCAACTTCCCTGGCATGATTCCGTTTTGGTATCTGCCTTACGCGTTGGCGGCGGGCAATACCTACATTGTCAAGCCTTCAGAGAAGGTGCCGATGACGATGCAGTACATCTTCAAGCTGATTGAGCAGGTCGGCTTCCCGAAGGGCGTGGTCAACATGGTCAATGGCGCGAAGGAGACCGTGGATGGCATCCTCGATCATCCCGTCATCCGCGCCATCACATTTGTCGGCTCGACCAACGTGGCGAAGTACATCTACAGTCGCGCTTCCGCCAACGGGAAACGAGTCCAGGCTCAGGGCGGGGCGAAGAATCCCGTCATCGTGCTGCCCGATGCCGATATGGACATGGCCACCAAGATCATCGCAGATTCAGCCTTCGGCTGCGCGGGTCAGCGCTGCCTTGCGGTCTCGCTGGCGGTGACGGTTGGCTCGGCGCGCAATGAATTCACCGAACTGATCTGTGACGCCGCATCCAGCCGCGTGGTGGGATACGGCCTTGACTCGGGCGTGCAGATGGGCCCCGTCATCAACCCCGCCAGCAAGGCGCGCGTCGAACAATTGATCGGCATCGGCGCGGCGGAAGGGGCCAACGTCTGCGTGGACGGGCGCGGGACCACGATCAAGGGGTACGAAAAAGGTAATTTCGTGCACCCCACCATCGTGGCGGATGTCCAGCCTGGCAGCGAGTTGTGGCGCACCGAGGTATTCGGTCCCGTCCTGGGCTTGATGCACGTCAACACCATCGATGAAGCCATCGCGCTGGCGAACAGCCATTCGTACGGCAACCAGGCCAGCCTGTTCACGTCGAGTGGCGCAGCGGCGCGTAAGTTCCGCTACGAGGTCGAGGCAGGCAACATCGGCATCAACATCGGCGTGGCCGCCCCGATGGCCTTCTTCCCGTTCAGCGGCTGGAAGGATTCGTTCTTCGGCGATATGCACGGACAGTCAATGGATGCGGTGGAATTCTTTACGCAGAAGAAAGTGATTGTAGAGCGCTGGCCGAAGGAATGGTCGCGCAAATTCTAAATTGGAGAGAAGCGAGTATGGCCAAGGATTTTGGAGGAGCACTGGATTATTCATCCCGCTGGTTGGACATGATCAGACGGACTGAATTTCCCAGTATCGAGGAGGCGCATCAAATCATCGAGGAATCCAAGCAGAATTTTGCGGAGTATTACAACCGCAACTGGTTGGAGTATCGCAAGTCGGTGACCGAGGCAGGGGATTGGGCGGCGGTCGAGTGGACGGGTTCGGGGGCGGTCTTCCAGGATGTGCTGGGCCGCGAGTATCTGGATTTCCTCGGCGGCTACGGCATGATGGACCTGGGCTGGAGTCACCCCGAAGTGGTGGCGGCCGTTCGTGCGCAATTGGAACGCACCCCCATGCCCTCGCAGGAATTGATCGATCCGCTGCGCGGGGTGTTGGCACGCCTGATGGCGGAGATCACACCTGGCGACCTGAAATATAGCTGGTTCGCCGCCAGCGGCACGGAGGCCATCGAAGCAGCCATCAAGATCGCCAAACTGTACACCAAAAAATCCGCGTTCATCGTGGCGGTCAAGGCCTTCCACGGCAAGACGATGGGCTCGCTCTCGATGATGGGCAAATCAGATTACCGCACGCCGCTCGGTCAGCTTTACGGCGGGCACGTGTACCACGTCCCGTTCGGAGATGCGGAAGCGGTCGAGAAGCAGTTGGAGATTTGCGAGAAAGTCGGCATTGGGGTGGCGGGTGTGTTGTTCGAGCCGATCCAGGGCGAGGCGGGTGGAATTGTCCCGCCTGACGATTTCTGGCCGCGCGTCCGCGAGGCGACCAAAAAGTATGACACGCTGCTCATCGCCGACGAGGTGCAGACGGGCCTGGGGCGCACGGGCAAGTTGTGGGGCGTGAACCACTGGGGTGTGGTCCCTGATATTTTGGCGGTGGCAAAATCCCTGGGCGGAGGCGTCATGCCCGTCAGCGCGGTCTGCACCACCGAGGAAATTTTCCAGCCGATGATGTATCCCAACCCGTTCATGCACACCACCACCACGGGCGGAAATGCCTTGGCGTGTTCGGCGGCGATTGCGGCCATTCATGTAACGCTGCGCGACAGGTTGTGGGAGCAGGCTGCCGAAAAAGGCGAGTACCTGATTCCAAAATTGCAAAAATTGGCAGACCAATATCCTCAAATTTATGAGAAAATAACGGGCAAAGGGCTGCTGATCGGTATGCACTTCAAGACGCCCGAGATCGGCTATAAAGTAGCGGCTGGATTGTTCAAGCGGAACATCCTAGTGGCAGGTACATTGACGAGCGCCCAAACCGTCCGTATTGAGCCGTCGTTGCTGGTCACGTACGAGCAGTTGGATGCCTTGCTGGATCGTCTGGAAGACACCCTCAAATCCATTGGCAGGAGCGAGTCGGATGAATGAGTTTGCGGTTGAATTGCGGGATGTGGTAAAAAAGTTTATCACCCCGGAGGGGAACGAGCTGAACGCCGTCGATCATGTGGATATGCAGATTCGGAACGGCGAGTTCTTTTCCATGCTCGGTTCCTCCGGGTGTGGCAAGACAACCTCCCTGCGCATGATTGCGGGTTTCGAGTGGCCCACCGAAGGCGAAGTGTACATCGAGGGCAAACTGATGGGGCATACGCCGCCCTTTCAGCGCAAGGTCAACACGGTCTTCCAGAGTTATGCTCTTTTCCAGCACATGTCAGTCTACCAGAACGTGGCCTTCGGCCTCGAAATGGAAGGCGCCCATAGAGATGAGATCAAGAAACGCGTGATGCGCGCGCTTGAGATGGTGCAATTGACTGGGATGGAAAATCGCCGCCCCAAGCAGCTCTCAGGCGGACAGCAGCAGCGCGTGGCCCTGGCTCGTGCCCTGGTCAAGACCCCTGACGTGCTCCTGCTCGATGAGCCGCTCGGCGCCCTCGACCTGAAACTCCGCAAGGAAATGCAGCTCGAACTGAAGGCACTTCAGCAGCAATTAGGGATCACCTTCATTTACGTGACGCATGACCAGGAGGAAGCCCTGACCATGTCTGACCGCATTGCGGTCATGAGCAGGGGCAAGGTCATGCAAATGGGCACGCCCGTGGAGATTTACGAGCGTCCGCGCAACCGCTTCGTGGCGGAGTTCATCGGCGAGTCCAACTTCCTCGAAGGCCAGATCAAGTCCCTGTCGGCGAATGAGGCTTCGGTTTTCATCCCCGCTTTGAACGCAGAGGTGACGGGCACGCCTGCCTCGGAAGGCCTGGTCAACGGTGAGCAGGTCTTCGTCTCCATCCGCCCCGAAAAGATTCATTTGACCGAACATTCGGAACGTCTGAACACCTTTGAAGGCGAAATTGCAAGCACGGTTTATATCGGTTCGAACACTCATGTGGTGGTTCATATCGGAGATGTTCGCCTGAAGGTCTGGGAGCAGAATCGCATCTCGCGCCTTGAGCCGAGTTCCTTCTACACCAACGGCCAAAAGGTGGACCTGATGTTGATGCCCGAAAATACCCTGGTCTTGAAGAAGGACTGACCATGTTAAAGCGCCTCCGCGAAAACAAGTCCGCGCAGGGCACCCTGCTGGCATTGCCGACCACCATCTGGATGTTCATCCTGCTGATCCTGCCGTTGTTGCTGACGTTGGTAATCAGCTTTGGAAAGCGCAGCCCCGATGGCGAGGTTATCTTTACCTTCTCATTGGATAACTATATTCGCCTGATGGGCATTAGCAGCAACTGTCAGAATGGGCAGTCCTGGTGCTTTGATTCGCTCTACTTGCAGATCCTGGTCCGCTCCTTGATGTTGGCTTTCAATACCACCGTCATCGTGATTACGATGGCCTATCCGCTGGCGTACTTCATTGCCCGCGCGGATCCGAAGCGCCGCAATACTTTCCTGTTCATGGTGCTCATTCCGCTTTGGACGAATTTCGTCATCCGCGTGTACGCCTGGATGATGCTCCTGCGCAAGGAGGGTGCCATCAATCTCATCATCGGTACGGTGGCGCACTGGCTGGGAATCAACTTTGTCCCATTGGAGTTGCTCTACACGCCCGGGGCGGTATTGGTGGGCATGGTGTACGAGTTCCTGCCGTTCATGATCCTGCCGATCTTTACTTCGCTGGAGAAGATCGAGACCTCGCTGTATGAAGCCGCCGCGGATTTAGGTGCCAGCCCGTTCAAGACCTTCCTGCGGGTGACGCTGCCGCTCTCCATGCCAGGCGTGGTGGCGGGGACCATCCTGGTCTTCATCCCCGTCATGGGTACGTTCATCGTATCCGACATCCTCGGCGGACGGCAGTATATTCTGGTCGGGAACCTCATCCAGCGGCAATTCCTGGATGCGCGCGATCCCGCCTTTGGTTCGGCGGCGTCCTTGATCCTGATGGTGATGACGCTGGTCGTGACCTACTTTTACACCCGTAAATTCGGCTTTGGAGAGGAGATCGTGGCTGCATGAATCCGCATCGCCGTTCTCTTTTCATCCTGGTCGCCACGGTGCTGGTATACACCTTCTTGTACGCCCCCATCGTGGGCCTGATATTGTATTCGTTCAATTCCTCGCGCACCAACGTCACGTTCGAGGGATTCATCCCATCCTTTAGCGGCCGGGTGGTGATGGAAGGTAGCCTGGTCAAATCCAGTCCGTGCGGACCTTTCCACTGGTACTGTGACCTGGCGAAGAATGCCGACGTGTTAGAGGCGGCTGGCAATACGCTGACCATCGCCTTCATCGCCACCATCGTTTCGACCATCATTGGTACGATGGCCGCCCTTGCGCTCCAGCGGTATGAGTTCAAGATCAAGCCGTTCACTCAACTTTCTCTGTATATCCCGATTGTGATCCCTGAAATCGTGATGGGCATCGGCATCCTGACCTTGTTCAGCCAGTTCTTCGGATGGTTCAATGGTCTGCTCGGGCTGACGGGGGATGCACGTCTCTCGATGGGCATCGTCACCGTCACGATCAGCCATATCGCTTTCATGGTCCCGTTTGTGACTCTGGTGGTGCAGGCCCGTTTGCAGGGTTTCGATAAGGCTTATGAAGAGGCTGCCATGGACCTGGGCGCCAACGAGTGGATCACCTTCCGTCGTGTCACCTTCCCGATGATCTTGCCAGGAGTGCTTTCGGGCGCATTGCTGGCTTTCACGCTTTCGCTGGATGACTTCGTCATCACGTTCTTTACCAACGGTCCTGGCTCGACGACCCTTCCCATCTACGTGTATGGCCTGCTACGCCGAATTATCACCCCGCAGGTCAACGCGCTGTCGACGGTCTGGATTCTGATCGTCTTTCTGGTAGTTCTTTTGTTGCAATGGCTTCAGAGCCGTGAGGCTAAGCCGCAGCACTAACTTCGGAAATCTCGCGCGGCGGAGGCATCTGCGCGTGGTTGCATATTTCGTAAAGGAGTGAGAGATGAATAAGACAAATCTGTTCAAATTGCTGGCCTTGTTGGTGGCGGTCAGCATGGTGTTGAGCGCCTGTGGGGGCGGGGGCGGTGGGACTTCCAGCGAACCGAGCGCGGGTGGACAAAAGGTTACGTCCACTGGATTCGTCTGTCCTGAGCCGAATCCCCGCATCGAGGTTACCTCCAAGGAGCTCAATATCTTCGTATGGACGGAGTATTTTCCGCAGGACATGCTCGACTGTTTCGAGATGGTCTATGGCGTCAAGCTGAACCGCGACGAGTACTCCAGCAACGAGGAGATGTACGCCAAGGTCTCTGCTGGTGGCACCTCCTACGACCTGGTCCAGCCTACCGACTATATTGTCAACCTGATGATTCGCCAGGACCTCCTTCAGGAGCTCGATCACAGCAAGCTGCCCAACATGGGCAACCTGGACCCGAACTGGATGAACAAGGATTTCGACCCAGGCAACAAGTACACCATTCCCTACCTGGCGGGCACGGATGCCATTGTCTATAACGCCGACACCGTCAAGGATCCGCCTCAATCCTGGGCCGACTTGTGGAAACCCGAATATGCGGGCCGCATGATCTTCCTCGATGATTCGCGTGTGGTGATTGGCATGACCTTGCTCACGTTGGGCTACGATCCCAATACCACCGACCCTGCCCAATTGAATGAGGCCAAGGCCAAGTTGGCGCAATTGATTCCCAACGTCAAGGTTTTCGACAGCGATAGTCCCAAGACCGCCCTCATTGCTGGAGATGTGGATCTGGGCGTTACCTGGACGGGCGAAGCCTTCATCGCCCATCAGGAAAAACCCTCCATCTCGTATATCTATCCCAAGGAGGGCGCGATCCTCTGGCAGGATAACTGGGTCATGCTCAAGGGTGCGTCTCATGCGGACGCCGCTTATGCCTGGATGAACTATCTGCTGCAAGGTGACGTCTTCTGGTTGACCGTCCGCGATTTCCCATACATCAACCCGAACACCGCTGCGTTGGAATACGCCAAGGCCAACCAGCCCGACATCTACAAGGCCTATTTCGAATCACCGATCACGAATCCGCCCGCTGAAGCGATCACGAACGGACACGGCATCAAAGATGTGGGCGACGCCACCCCCCTCTATGACGCCATCTGGGTCGAGGTTAAGGGCAGTAATTAGTCTCTAATTTGCGCATAGTAAAAACTCCCAAGAAATTCTTCTTGGGAGTTTTTGATTTAATGAAAAATATGTAATTATCGGCGTAAATAATGCAAAATAGTTATAATAATTTGACAAAAATAAAAAATTAGCATAAAATAATGGCGTGGAAAGCGAATTTGTTACAACGCCCCTTGAGGGTCTGGACTCAATTGACCAGTATATTCTGGATGCCCTGCGCAAGGATGGGCGTGAGGCGTTCTCTCAGATTGCCGAACAGCTCAAAGTCTCGCCTGGGATGATCCGTCAGCGTTATAACCGCCTGGTCGAGATGGGCGTCCTCAAAGTGGTAGCCATCACCAATCCCATTCAGCGTGGTTACAAGACCATGGCCATGATCGGCATTCGCACCGACGGCCAGCGCATGTTGCAGGTGGCGGAGCAGGTCGCGGCTTTGCAGGAAGTGGTCTATCTGATCGTGGTCAGCGGTCATTATGATCTGATGGCCGAGGTCTTCTGCCGCGACCACGAGGATCTGTTGCGTTTCCTGACCGAAAAGCTGTCTGTGATCGAAGGCGTGCGGGAGACAGAATCCTTCATGCACCTCAAGATCATCAAGGAAGTCTATTTCTAACTTTGGATGTTTTCGCCGCCCCGCGGCGTGACTCAACCGCCTGGGTCTGGACCTTGTGCCTGATCCCGGCACCCATACTTTGTCTGCCCCCGAGAGACGGACGGCGGAGCCATACGAAAGGTATCATGAAAAAGCTCGTGAAAGTTGTGATCGAAATGGGGGAGGCTGTTGCAAAAGCCTATTTATCGGCGTTGCTATTCGGTCCAACAAAAAAGTCATACTAACTCGCGACCCCGCGGGTTATAAAACAAAACGGAGAACCGTTCTATGAAAATATTGCTCGTCGGAGTGGGTGGTGTAGGGGAAGCGATTGCGGCCATTGCAAAGCCGCGCGCCTGGATGGAGCAAATGGTGTTGACGGATTACAACGTCAAGCGCGCCGAGGAAGTCCAGAAGAAACTGGGCGACCCCAAGCGCTTCCCTGTGGAATTCATCGATGCCAGCAACCAAAAGAAGATCGAGGACCTGGCCCGTAAATACGGCGTGGACTTGATCATGAATTCCGTGGACCCGATTTTCAACCAGCAAATCTTCGATGCAGCCTACAACGTGGGGGTGAAATATCTCGACATGGCCATGACCTTGTCCGAGCCGCACCCCACCGATCCCTTCAATCAGTCGGGCATCAAACTGGGCGACTATCAGTTCGAGCGGGCCGCGGATTGGGAGAAGAAGGGTCTGCTGGCACTGGTCGGCATTGGCGTGGAGCCAGGCATGGCGGATGTCTTTGCCCGTTATGCCCAGGAGCATCTCTTCGACGAAATCGAAGAGGTCGGCATTCGCGACGGGGCGAATATCGCCATCGACGGCTATGAGTTTGCGCCCAATTTCTCGATCTGGACCACCATCGAAGAATGCCTCAATCCGCCCGTGATCTGGGAGGAAGGCAAGGGCTGGTTCACGACCCCACCGTTCTCCGAGCCCGAAACCTTTGACTTCCCCGAGATCGGCCCCGTGGAAGTGGTTAACGTGGAGCACGAGGAAGTACTGCTTGTGCCGCGCTGGGTCAAGACCAAGCGGGTCACCTTCAAATATGGCCTGGGTGACCAGTTCATCGGCGTACTCAAGACTCTGCACATGCTGGGCCTGGACAACAAAGAGAAGATCACCGTCAAGGGTGTGCAGGTGGCACCGCGTGACGTGGTGGCGGCCTGCCTGCCCGATCCCGCTCACCTGGGCGATAAGATGCACGGCAAGACCTGCGCGGGCACCTGGGTCAAAGGCAGCAAGGATGGGCAGAAGCGCGAGGTTTATCTCTACCAGGTGGCCGACAACCAGGCCTGTATGCAGGCTTGGGGTTGTCAGGCCGTGGTGGCGCAGACCGCTTTCAGTGCAGTCATCGCCATGGACTTGCTTGAGCATGGCGGATGGCAGGGAAAGGGTGTGCTGGGTCCAGAAGCCTTCCCGCCTGATCCCTTCATGGAGAAGATGGCCGATTACGGCTTCCCGTACGGGATCAAGGAAATGACCCCCGAAACTGTCGCATAACGTTGAACGTGAGCGGACAAACTAACCTGTTTGTCCGCTCTTTTTTGACCACTTAAAATTCATTGGAGGGCACATGACCAGGGATTTTGGGGACGGGCAGGCCATCAACGCGGAGACCAGGAAGCTCAAACGAGAGTTGACCTTGTTGCCATTGTTTGGTCTCATCTATTTCACCGTGTGCGGTGGGGCCTTCGGCGCAGAGCCGATGGTGGGCTGGTCGGGGCCAGGACTGGCGCTGTTGTTGTTCATTCTCACGCCGATCTTCTTCAGCATTCCTAATATGTTGATGGTGCGCGAGATGCAATCCATGATGCCAGTGGAGGGTGGTTATTATCACTGGCTCAAGAAGGCCTTCGGCCCGTTCGCGGGTTTCATGGGCGGTTGGATGAACTGGGTGGTCTCCTGGGTGGACGTATCGATCTACCCTGTGCTGGCTGCCTATTACCTGGGGTATTTCATCCCTGCATTGCGCGAGGGTGCCACCATCGGCGGTATATTCGTCAGCAGTACGTGGCTGTCCTTTCTGGTGGCGCTGGTACTGATCTGGCTGGTCTCAGCCTTGAATGTGCGCGGAGCGCGCCTGGCGGGGCTGACGACCAATTGGCTGGGATTAGTCATGCTCCTACCGCTCATCGCGCTGACGGTGATCGGCTTTGCGGTTTGGATCAAGAGCGGAACGACCATTCACTTGCCGTTCCTGCCTGGCGGTGAGGAGGTCAACTTCGAGAATCTGATGGGCGCGCTCAGCACGGGCATCTTCGTGGCCATGTGGAACTTCATGGGCTGGGAGCTGCCTGCCGCCGCTGGCGACGAGATCGTCAACCCGAAGAAGACCTATCCGCTGGCGATGGTGTTGGTGCTGGTTGCCGCCATCGCGACCTACTCGTTGCCGACCCTGGCGGGTCTGTATGGTGGCGCTGGGGAGGAGGGACGCTATCAGGTTTGGGGCATCGAGGAATACGAAAGTGGTGCGGGGATCGGTCCCGTTTTGGAGGAGTACGGTGTGGCCCCCGAACAGGCTGAGTCCTGGGGCGTGGACCCCGCCAGTTCCGTCGGCTGGGAGTTCCCCGATATTGCTCACGTCATTTCGGACAAATTGACGGGCCAGAAGGACGGTACGCTGGCGCGCTTCATGGGTGGATTGGTCACTTTCTCTGCGGTGTTGAGCATGATTGGCTTGTTCATCGGCAACGGACTGGGCGGCACGCGCATTCCGTTCGCGATGGCCGCCGACGGAATGATGCCGAAGTTCATGGTCAAGGTTCACCCGAGGTATGGCACGCCGTGGGTGGCGATTCTGTTCTGCGGGTTGATCTATTCTGTCTTCTCGCTTTCGGCGTTCGCAGCGCTGGTGGTGATCGACGTCTTCCTCAACATGCTTGTGTTGATGGCGCAGTTCTTTGCATTATGGAAACTGCGCTTCGACCTGCCCGACCTGCCGCGCAAGGCCGTCCCTGGCGGCTGGGTTGGACTGGCGCTGGTGACCCTGGCTCCCGGGCTGATCATCGCCCTGGCGATTTACAGCCAATACGTGGAAGAGGGCATGACGTCCATTTCATGGGCGTTGACCTCGATGGCAATCGGGGCGGTGGCCTACTTCCCGATTCGCAAGTGGATCAAGCCTGGGGTGCCAGATGTGGACCCCTTTGTCGCTTCGGGCGAAGACGAATAACGGGACCCGCCTGCGGTCCAGAAAAATGGCATCCCGTGGGAGGACTTCCTGCGGGATGCTTCATCCAATCGGAACATATCATGCAGGGTAATAACAGTTTTTTTATATTTATCGTCGCTTTCGGCAAATGGGATTTGCCTGCCTTGCCGAATTTCCGTATAATTCAGGAAAGTTCGTAACCACTCAAGAGGAGACCGACATGCCTTACGGATATATTGGCAAGATCCTGCACGTTGACCTGACCCAGGGTACGTTGACGGTGGAGGAGCCCCCTGAGGCGTTCTATCGAAAATATCTGGGCGGCAGCGCGATGGGAATGCATTACATTTTGCGCGAAGTGCCCAAAGGCGCCGATCCGCTTGGACCTGAAAATGTGCTAACCCTCTTTACGGGTGTGGCCACGGGCGCGGCCATCTCGGGCCAGAGCCGCCTCAATGCCAACGCCAAATCGCCGATCAGCGGCGGCATTGGCGATTCACAGAGCGGCGGATTCTTCCCTGCTGAGTTGAAGTTTGCAGGGTATGACGGCATCGTCGTCAAGGGGAAATCGCCCAAGCCTGTGTATTTGTCCATTGTGGAAGGCAAGGTCGAACTGCGGGACGCCGCTCATTTGATGGGCAAACTTTCAGGCCAGGTGGATGCCATCCTGCATCAGGAGGTCGACCCGAAGGCTGAGATTCTCCAGCACGGAATCGGCGCGGAAAAAGGGGTGCTATATTCCTCCCTGGTGTCGATGTCAAACCGTCACAATGGGCGCACTGGGATGGGGCTGGTGATGGCTTCCAAGAATCTCAAGGCGGTGGTCGTGCGCGGCACGAAGAAACCCGCTATCTTCGACGCGAAGGCCCTGACCGAGTTGAACCGCATCGGTCCCAAGGCCATCCCCGAGAACGGCGATATGGACGGCCTGGCCAAGTTTGGTACAGCGGTGGTGGTGATGTTCAACAACACCATCGGCACCTTGCCGACCCGCAACTATAACGAGGGTCAGTTTGAAAGCTGTGAACCGATCAGCGGTGAGAAGATGGCCGAGACCGTGTTGAAAGAACGCGACACGTGCTATGCCTGTGTGGTGCGCTGCAAGCGCGTGGTCGAGATCAAGGATGGACCGTACAAGGTCGACCCGTATTATGGCGGACCCGAGTACGAAACGCTTGGCACCTTTGGCTCCTATTGCGGCGTCGACGACCTGGCCGCGGTCTCGCTCGCGAACCAGATCTGCAACGAATACGCCGTGGAC
Source organism: uncultured Anaerolineales bacterium (assembly GCA_937928015.1). Taxonomy (GTDB): domain Bacteria; phylum Chloroflexota; class Anaerolineae; order Anaerolineales; family Villigracilaceae; genus JACPVF01. The sequence goes on from CALFXA010000245.1 coordinate 27,132, forward strand.
ACCATCGCCTGCGGCGCGACCATCGCCTTTGCGATGGAGTGCTACGAAAAAGGCATTATCACCAGGGAACAGACGGGTGGCATCGACCTTGAATTTGGTAATGCTGAAGCCATGCTCGAAACCCTGCGTCAGATCGTGACAGGCAGCACGCCGTTTGGCAGGATGCTTGGTCTGGGTTCTGAGCGCGCCGCCCAGGCTTGGGGCAACGGCGCAGACGAGTGCCTGATCACGGTTAAGGGCGCCGAGGCTCCCGCCCACATGCCGCAGGCCAAGCGCAGCCTGGCGCTTATCTACGCGGTCAATCCCTTCGGCGCGGATCACCAATCCAGTGAACATGATCCCTACTATGAAGAGGGTGTGGGCGACTTCAATCTCAATCGTCTGAAACAAATCGGCCTGGGTGCGCCGCAGCCTGCCTACAGCCTGGGCGAGGAGAAGGTCCGCTTTGCGTACGAGACCGAGGTCTTCTACTCGATGCTCGACTCGGCTGAACTGTGTCAGTTCGTGTATGGTCCGACTTGGACGTTGTACGACGGCGAGGACACCGCAAAAATGATCCGCTCCGTGACGGGTTGGGATATCACGCTTGACGAGTTGATGGAAGTGGGCCGTCGTCGTCTGAACCTGTTCCGTGTGTTCAACGTGCGCGAAGGCCTCGACCGCAAGGCCGACAAACTCCCCAAGAAATTCTTCAAGGGACTCCAGGGGACAGGGCCCACTGCGGGCTTCGCCCTGACGCATGAAGAGGTTGACACCGCTATCGACACCTACTATAAGATGGCGGGCTGGACCTCCAATGGGGTGCCCACGCCCGACGCTTTGAAGAAGCATGGTGTCGAATGGGCAGCAGAGTATCTGCCCGCATAAATGTCAATTTGTTCTGAGCGGAGTCGCCAACTGAATGTGACTCCGCTCAGAATGTAAACAGGATCATCATTCATGACCACCAGTCAACTCTATCAAGATAATTTTTCGCACATGACTCCTGCCTGGAGCCGCATCTTCAATTTTGTGGCCGAGCGCGCCGAGGGAGCATACATCTACACGGATGATGGCCGTAAATTGTTGGACTTCACCAGCGGCATCGGCGTGACCAACACGGGACATTGCCATCCCAAGGTGGTGGAAGCCATCCGCGAACAGGCGGGGCTGTTCCTGCACGCGCAGGCCAATATCGTCATCCACAAGCCGATGCTGCAATTAATCGAGGAATTGCGCAAGATCGTCCCGCCTTCCATCGACAGCTTCTACTTCGCCAACTCGGGCGCCGAGGCGCTGGAGAACGCCGTCAAGATTGCACGTGCCGCCACGGGACGCCAGAACGTGATCGTCTTCAATGGCTCCTTCCACGGGCGCACGGCCATGACGATGGCGCTGACCACGTCCAAGACGGGCTATCGCACGGGATTCGGTCCGTTGCCCGCAGGCGTGTTTGTCTCGCCCTTCCCATACGCCTTCCGTTTGGGCATGAGCGAGGAGCAGGCCTCCGCGTACGCGCTGGAGCAGCTTGAATATCTGCTGGTTTCACAGACGGCTCCCAAGGATACGGCCGCCATCCTGGTCGAGGCGGTAATGGGCGAGGGCGGATACATCGTCCCGCCCGCGTCGTTCATGAAGGGACTGCGCGATCTGTGCGACAAGCACGGTATGATGCTGATCTTCGACGAGGTCCAGTCGGGCTTTGGCCGCACGGGCAAATGGTTCGCGCTGGAGCATTTCGGCGTGGTGCCCGATATCATCACTGCCGCCAAGGGACTGGCCTCGGGGATGCCGCTATCGGGCGTGTTCAGCCGCACCGAGATCATGAAGAAGGTGGATGTCGGCTCGATTGGCGGGACCTACGGCGGCAACGCGGTGGCCTGCGCCTCGGGTGTGGCTACCATCCGCGCCATGCGCGATGAGAAAATGCTGGAGAATGCCGCCGAGCGCGGCGTCCAACTGGTGACAGGGCTGCGCAAGCTCCAAGAGGAATATCCGCAGATCGGCGACGTGCGCGGACTGGGCCTGATGATCGGCACCGAGTTCGTGGTCGACGGCCGTGCGGACAAGGCCAAGCCGATGGTCAAGGAGATTGCCCACGCGGCCGAGGAGCGCAATCTGCTGTTGCTCACTTGCGGCACCTATGACAATGTCGTGCGCTGGATCCCGCCGTTGAACGTGACCAGCGAACAGATCCATGATGGCTTGCAGGTGTTTGGGGACGCGCTCAGGTCCACGTTAGGCTGATCGTAAATATTTACAAGTTGGCAGGTTCAACCTGTGAACCTGCCAACTTTCCAACCTTCCAACTCGAAAAGACCATGACCCAACCCATCAACCGCGATAAACTTACTCAACTACTGCAATCTGAAGAAGCCCTCTTTCATAAAAGTCACCCCAAATCCTACGAACTGTATCAGCGCGCGCGCAAGTCGTTGCATGGCGGTGTACCCATGTTGTGGATGATCCGCTGGGCGGGCGCGTTTCCCGTTTTCGTCCAGTCTGCCAGGGGAGCGCGTTTCACCGACGTGGACGGTAACACCTACATCGACTTCTGCCTGGGTGACACAGGCGCCATGACAGGCCACGCGCCCGAGGCCACGGTCCAGGCCATCACCGAGCAGGTCCAGAAGGGCATCACGCTCATGCTGCCGTATGAGGACGTCATCTGGGTGGGTGAGGAGCTGCAGCGCCGCTTCGGCCTGCCGTACTGGCAGTTCGCACTGACCGCCACCGATGCCAACCGATTCGCGCTGCGCATGGCGCGCATGTTGACGGGCCGCCCCAAGATCCTGGTCTTCAACTATTGCTATCACGGTACTGTCGACGAGACCTTCCTCACGCTCGACGAGGAGGGCACGCCTATGTCGCGCCCCAATAACATGGGTCCGCAGATCGACCCGCGCGAGACGACCAAGGTCATCGAGTTCAACGACATTGCGGCGCTCGAAACGGCGCTCTCCGCGCGGGACGTGGCTGCCGTGCTGACCGAGCCCGTTATGACCAATATCGGCATCATCCACCCCGAGCCTGGTTATCACGAGGCCCTGCGTGACCTGACTCGCAAGTACGGCACCTATCTCATCATCGACGAGACGCATACCATTTGCGCGGGTCCAGGCGGATATACCGCCGCTCACGGTCTCCAGCCTGATTTTCTGACCCTCGGCAAACCCTTGGCTGGCGGCGTCCCCGCTGCGATCTACGGCTTCACCGAGGAAGTCTCGCAGGCCTTCACCGAACGTCTCAACCTCGACGATGTGGACGTGGGCGGCATCGGCGGGACCCTGGCGGGCAACGCCCTGTCCATTGCGGCGATGAAGGCCACACTGCAAAATGTATTGACGGACGAGTTCTACGTCGAGGCCGTCAAATTGCAGGAACAATTCACCGCGGGCGTCGAGTCGGTCATCCAGGAATTCGACCTGCCGTGGATCGTCAGGCGGCTGGGCAACCGCTCGGAGTACTGGTTCCGCCCCAGGTCGCCGAAGAACGGCGGCGAGGCGGCTGCGGCCATCGACCACGAATTGGATCGCTATATGCACCTCTTTGCCCTCAATCGCGGCATCCTGATGACGCCCTTCCACAATATGGCGCTCATCTCGCCCGAGACCACCCAAACCGACGTGGACTATCACACACAGGTCTTCCGCGAGGCGGTGCAAAGTTTGTTCGATTGATATCATGGCATGGGCGCGGGCCCGAGGCTATGGCGGAAGGAAGAGATTTCATGACGAAAAATCGATCTCAGATCTGGCGCGTCAACGTGCGCACTCAGGAATTGAAGCGCGAACCCGTCCCTGAGACCTGGTCCCGTTTAGGGGGGCGCGGCCTGCTCGACCACATCCTGCTCGACGAGGTCGACCCGACCTGTGATCCGATCGGCCCGGGTAACAAGCTGATCTTTGCCCCTGGCCTGCTGGTGGGACACATGCTCTCATCCACAGACCGCATCTCGATTGGCGGCAAGTCCCCGCTGACGGGCGGCATCAAGGAAGCCAACGCGGGCGGACGTACGGGCCTGCATATGGCGACCATGGGCATCCACGCGTTGATCCTCGAAGACCAGCCTTCTGAGGATGGATATTGGGTCCTGCACCTCTCGCTTCATGGCGCAAAATGGGAAAAAGCCGACGACCTCGTAGGCGTAGGCGTCTACGCCACCGCGCCCAGGCTGCTCGAAAGATACGGCGACAAGGTGGCGATTGCGTTGATCGGCCCAGGCGGCGAGATGCGTATGAAGTCGGCGGGTATCCAGAATCTAGACAAGGACAAGATTCCCTCGCGCATCGCCGCGCGCGGCGGGCTGGGCGCGGTCATGGGCTCGAAGGGACTCAAGGCCATCGTGTTCGACAACACGGGTGGGCAGAAGCCGCCTATTGCCGACCCCGAGGCCTTCAAGGTCGCGCAGAAGGATTACACCAAGGTTGTCATGGAACATCCGCAGTCGGTCACGTATCGCGATTACGGCACGGCAGCCATGGCGCAGATGACCCAGCGCTTTGCAGCGCTGCCTTCCCATAACTTCTCGCGCGGCACCTTCGACAACGTGGAAGCCATCAGCGGCGAGACCCTGCGCGAGTTCACGTTGACGCGCGGCAAGCCATCCGACCCGTCGCATGCCTGCATGGCGGGCTGCACCATCAAGTGCTCGAACGTCTTCGGCGGCGAGGATGGCAAGATCATCGTCTCACCGCTCGAATACGAGACCATCGGCCTGATGGGCACCAACGTGGACATCGACTCGCTGGACGCCATTGGCCGCCTGAACTGGCACGTCAACGACCTGGGGCTGGACTCCATCGAAATCGGCGGCTCGCTGGGCGTAGCTGCCGAGGCGGGCCTGATGCGCTGGGGCAGTGAAGAGGATGCCCAGAAACTGATCGACGAGATTCGCGCGGGCACGGAATTGGGTCATATCCTCGGCGATGGGGCGGTGACGGTCGGCAAAAAGTACAACATCGAACATGTGCCCACCGTGAAGGGACAGGCCATGTCGGCCTATGAGCCGCGCTCGATCAAGGGCACGGGCGTGACCTACGCCACCACGCCGCAGGGCGCGGACCACACCTGTGGCCTGACCATTCGCGCGCAGATCAATCACCTCGACCCGAATGCGCAGCGGGACGTCTCGCGTAACGCGCAATTGAACATGGCAGGCTACGACACCATCGGTGCCTGCATCTTCGCGGGCTTCGGCTATGCCGCCACGCCCGACGGTGTGGTCAAGCGCCTGCTCAAAGCGCGTTACGGCTGGGACGACCTGCCCGATAATATCCTGCAGGAATTGGGCAAGCAGGCCATCCGCATGGAGCGCGAGTTCAACCGCCGCGCAGGTTTCACTGCCAAGGACGACCGCCTGCCCGAATGGATGACAAAAGAAGCGTTGCCCGAGAACGGCGCGGTCTTCGACGTGAGCGAGGAGACGCTTGATCACATCTTCGACGGGATTGAATAGAAAAAGAGACGGTCACCTTGAAAGTGACCGTCTCTTTTTAAGCGTGACTTTCTTGTTTCATGCGGCGCCGATATAACACCCAGCCTGCCAGACCAAACAGCAGGGAGACCAAGAGTCCTTCGTTGGTAGGGGTGAGGATCGTGCCCAGCGGACCATCCACGTGAATGAAACCATTGATTAGCAACGGCATGCTCAATGCGTTGATGACGTTGTGCAGAACGAACACGGGCCAGACGGATTTGCTGATGAGCCGCAGTTCGCCGAACAGGACCGCGGTGGGGAACATGACGATGTAACCCATGAACAGAAACACAGGCAGGCTGACGGTGATGGCGCTGTTCAGGGTCTGGCGGTCGAGGTAGTAGAAGTAGTAGGGCAGGTGCCAGGTCATCCACAGCAGGCTGACGATGAGATGGTTCAACATCGGGGGGATTCTGGCCGCGTCGAGGCGGGGGGTGAGGTAGCCGCGCCAGGCGAATTCTTCGAAGATGTTCTTCATCAGCGAGCCGACCAACATGACGCCCGCGGCGGAGAGATACGCGTCGAGGCCCTGCGCGGCGAAGCCATCCGCGTGGACGACGCCCAGGAGCGCACCCAGCACAAAGGTCAGCAGCGCGGCCAGCGGATAGACCAGGATCGACACCAGGTACCAGATCCAGCCTGAGGGCAGGGCCAGCCCGAAGCCCGCGTCCTTCCAGCCATCCCCACCGAAGGCCCGCAGCAGAATCCCCGCCAGCGCGGGCGTGGTCAGCCAGACCAGCACCCCCAGGCTTTGCATGGGCGGCTGGGTGTTGCCTGTGACTTGGTTGAGCCAAATGCCCAGCCAGCCGCCGCCCACGGTGAAGAGCGCGACGATGAGGATATTGCGGATGTTTTTGTTCATGAATTTCCTATGTGGATGGAATAGTCCTTGCGCTCGATGCGTTCGATGGCGGAGGTCAGCCAGGCGGCGATGGATTGGTTGTTGACGTAGCCCGCTTCGAGCGTGAGCACCGACAGGAACACTGCGCGCGGATCGTCGACCTTGCTGGGCGTTTTCTGCACGGACTGGAAGACCGCCTCGTAGACGGCCAGCCGCTCCTGAGTGGACCTCAGGCGCTGACGCATCACGTTCAGCAGTTCGTCGTCGGAGAGCTGCCCGCCGAAATAGACCTGGATCAGGAACGGCTCGCGGTCGTCCTGCTCGGGAGATCGGAAGAGCGTCGTGTAGGGAAAGAGTGTAGATCTCGGTGGTC
>CALFXA010000246.1 GCA_937928015.1 uncultured Anaerolineales bacterium
GGTTGGTGCCCGCCGTCAGCGCCCAGCGGATGCCTTCGTCCCAGCGCAGGACGTAGCCCGTGAAAGCCAGCAGCAGGGCCAGCACAAAGAGTCCCAGCCCGAGCAGGAAGTTGAAGCGGCGCGGCCTGGCGTATGCGCCTGTGAAGACCACCCGCAGCAGGTGGACGGCGGCCACGATCACCAGCAACTGCGCGGACCAGTAGTGCAGGTTACGCACCAGCGCCCCGAGCGGCACGAAGAAGTGGATGGTCTCCACCGAGACGGGCGCCAACTCGGGCGTGGGGATGTAATAGAACATCTCCAGCAGGCCCGTCGCACCAAGCACCAGCATCAGGAAGACGGCCAGTCCGCCCGCGCCGAGGGTGTAGCGCCAGCGCGATTGGGCGGCGGGGATGCTAGGCGGGTGCAGGTGGTAGACGAAGTTCGGGCGCGGGAGTCGGACCTTTGGGGCGGCGCCTGCTGCCAGGTCCGCGGGAAGGGGACGGTGCAGTCCTTCCTGAATCAGCCAGCCCAACATGATCGCCGTCAGCGCAGCGGCCAGGATCAGGGCCAGGGTCGTGTCGTTGGGCGGCGCGCTGACTTTGCGATGTACGGGGATGGCCGAGGCCACCTTGCCGTCCAGCGGGATGTCGGCGGGCAGGGTGCCGTTCATCTTGAGCAGATAGGCCGTCACCTGCCAGGCTTTCTCAGGCGTGAGCGAGCCTGGATTCCACCACGGCATCATGGCGTAGACGTAGTCGTAGAGTTGCTGGGCCGAGGTGAAGCGTCCCAACTTTCCGCCACCAACCAGGGCGGGCACCGTGTGCGGAAACTCGAAGCCCTGCGGCGGATGGTTGCTGGCGTGACACTTGGAGGTCCAGCAATCCTTGTCCTCACCGAAGGCCAGTTCGCGCCATTCGTCGGTGAGTCCCTGGCCTTGATTGCCGTGACAGGCCATGCAGACGCCCCAGAAGATGAGCGCGCCCTGGTCCAGTTGGGTGGGCGGCTTCGAGACAATGGGCGGGTCGAGCGGATTTTCCGCTTCGATGGGAGTGGCTTCGATCTTTTCGGTGCGCGGCAGCGCAGTGAACGCCAGGAGTAAGACCCCGATTCCTACGGCGACGAAAAGAACAGCGATGAACGGAAGACGGGAGTGGTCGGTGTTCATGACTAGAGACTGATGACCTTGCCTGCCTTGAATTGAGCTTCCATGATGTCGCCCATGCCGCCCACGATGCCCACCTCCACCTGACTCAGGCCGAAGGTCTCAAGGCAGGTGGAGCAGATGATGAGACGCACGCCGTTGGCTTCCAGTGCCTTGAGCGACTCGAGGACGGGCGAGCCCGCCACAGTTAGCCTGACGCCGTCGGTGTAGAAGCAGATCGCAGCGGGAAAGTTTCGGCCTTCCAGCAGCAGGGTAAAATACTTGCTGATCAGTTTGACTTGCAATTCAGGCACATCGGCCGCGTTCCCCATGCCGTAGTGCGTGACGAGAATGACCGTATCTTTCATTTTTCTTCTTGACCTTCCTCGGGTGGTGTGTTGAAAAGAATCAGCAATTCCCGCGCCCGTTCGAGGTTTTCCTTCGGCACGTATATTTCCACGGGACCGAACTCGTCCGCCGTGAACGGATAGGTGCTGGGCATGCCCGTCTCGCGGATGATCTCGACGGGCACGTTATTGGCTTGCAGGTAACTTTGCAGTACCTCGGCCTGGATCAACCCATCGATCTGGGTCAGGAGTTCCCACGACAATTTGTCCATGACTACCTCCAACAAAGGATGAACAGGATCGTCCACAACGTACTGACGATCAACTGACGGATGCCGATGGCGGTGGGCTTCCAGCCCGCGGCGGGATGGGTGATGCCCCAGACGGTCTCGGCCCATTGGATGAGGAACGGCAGGAAGATCCACTGCGGCTGGAGGTTGGTCCAGCCGAGGAGCAGGGCCAGCGCCAGGTTGAAGGATGTGTACAGGAAGGCCCGCTGGCCCATCCGCCACGCCTCGCTTCGCGTCTGGACCTTAGCCTGTTCCCGTTGTTCGAGCCGCAGGTACGCGTAGACAATGCTCCCCGAACTCTGCAGCCAGGTCCACAGCCACAACCACCAGCCTTCGGCGGCGTAGTGGCCGAGTCCCACCCAGAAGGCGGCGGGCGCGGCCAGCGCCAGCACGCCCGTGGCAAGGATTTCCACGCCCGCCTGTCGGCGCTCGGCGCGCTTCGAGACGAGAACCAGGTGCCAGGCAAAGACGGGCGCGCCAGGTACGGCCAGGAACAGCACATAGGTAAAGCCGCGCGCGATCAAATATCCCAAGGCCAGTAGGATAATCACGCCATAGACGACGACCCAGAAGCGGGCGGCGGGCAGGTCCGTGCGCGGACGGCGTCCCGCATAGGCCTTGACAGCCATCGTCACGGGTTGGCGAATGAGGAATGCAGCCATCGCGGCAATAACCAACGCAAGGGAGGCGGCGCTGAATCGTCCGCCTGCAAACAGTCCCACCAGCAGCGGACTGAGGATGAAGACCCACGAGCCGTGATCCTGTGGCAGGGCGATTGGGCGGCGAAGATGGCTCTGCATGGAAAGGATTATAAGATGAAATGAAACTCCCGCGGTCATGAAATCGCGGGAGCATTGTCAGGATTTTGAGACAAAAATTGGGGGATTTTACCTATTTTTCAACCCAAAATTACGAAGGATAAACAAGGCTACTCTTCGAATTCATCTTCCTTGAAGCCCAACGCGTTGAAATCCAGCTCGGGCTCGTCCAGCGGGCCCTTGGGTTCGGGGTTCATGGGGACCACCCACAATCCGCCCTCGTACATCAGCTCCGCCACGTGATATGGCTTCGGCAGGGATTCGAAGTCCCCTCCCGCCATGCACTCGAGGATCAATGCCTGCGGCGGCTTGACCTTCTTAAAACTCTTCTGCACCTGTCCGAGAAAATACTTGGCGCTCTCGTTCGAGACGCCGAATTGTGACGCGATGATTTCGTAGGGTTTGGGGGTGGGCATAGGTGAGATTATAGCAAATTCCCTGTTGAAAAAGACATATTTTGCCGTATACTTTTTATCAAAGGAGTGGATATTTATGGTGCCTCATATGGCCTCTGAAGAACTCACATACAATAAAAATAAATACCCCTTAATATCCTCTCTAATTGCGGGAAGGGTTTCTGCGATTAGAAAGGACAAGTGGTTGTTTTTTTGTTGCACAAAGTGTATTCTCACGTAATATTACCTTGAAATGACTGACATGTACAAGCCAGCGCTAGATTACAGAGAAGGAAGCGGAAGAAATAATATCTTTTGTTAATTTGTTGAAGTAGCCATATCGTTCAAATAACCAAGAAGGAGTTTTCTGATGGCAATCAGCATTGAACAATTAACTGGCCTTGAGTCGTTGACAAAAGATGAAATGAATCTTGTTGGACGACAGCTGAGTTATTTTGCAGCGAAAGGATCGCAATCTTATGTGTCAGACCTAATTGATTTTTTAGTGCAAAATGTTCTTGCAACTTTGCCGCTGGGAAAGCACCCACCAAAGGAAATACATGGGGAATTGGTGAAACAGACAAAATTCAAATTTGAATTTGAACAAGTTTTGAGGTCATTAGAAAGGCTAGTTAATAACAAGGATATTTATTCTATGCCAGATGTAGGAGAATATTACTTGCGTGAGTATGGAATAGACCCTGCACATAAAAAAGCAGTAACAGATAAATTTAACGAGCAGGTAAAGCTTGAAAATCAAGTAATGGATGAATGGTCTACAAATCTAAAAGAAAAATATCCAGAACTAAATGACGAACAACTGGCTCAAATTACAAGCGATTTGGAGGCTTTCTCGCTTCGTGTTTACTCTCAACATTCAGTTGAGAGTGTCCTATTGTATAAAGGCAATGATGAAAATATCGTAAAACTGCTGGAACAGTTAGATATTAATTCTCTTGGTGACATATTGCCTGTTCGTGATCCAGTGGTGCACAAAATCAGGTTACTTGAATTACCAAAGTTTTTTTACGAGGCATCTACCGAGCGAAAAATCTATATCGGAAAAAAACTGAACCAACTATTTATTATGCACATGATGCAACTTGACCCGAAATGTGCAAAACTTGCTGCGCAAACAATCACCGGTGGAACATTATTTTTAGATACGAATTTTGTAATTCGATTGGTTGGGATTGATGGCGCAGAGCTACAAGATGCATCAAGTCGTTTGGTCAAGCTATCACAAGGGCTAGGCTATACAGTTGCGGTTACTCCAAAAACTGTCGAAGAATACAAATATAAAGTCAATGAGTTGGTTGCAACTAGCAAATCATCACCTAGCCTGCCTGCAGAAATTGCTGAGGCAGCACTTTCGCAAACTGCTAGCAGAGATTTCCTAACACATTACTGGAAAAGGTCTAAAGAGGCTAGCGGCTATTTGTCCTTGGAAGCATACTTGAGGATTTTTCAAAACCTGGAAGCTCTTTTGGAGCAATATGGAGTAATTATTGATCCGAAAGATGATGCTGTGATTCGTAACAATAAGAAAGCAGTTTTGGATGAGATGGTATTGATGCGTAAATTGGTAGGGCATCTTGACCTTACCCATGATGCAGTGATTGAGCATGATGCACATCATCGGTTGCTCATTTTGCGCTTACGACAAGGTTATGAAGAGAAAACCCCACTAGAGATTCCATATTGGTTTCTTACATGCGACACAAAGCTACCTGTGTATGATCGTCGTGCTCGTGCCCGGCCTGACAATCCATTCAAGATACCATTTTGCGTGTTATCTAGTCAATGGATGCAATTACTGCGTCCTTTTGCTGGTGCAGTTGATGAGATGGCAATTGTACAGGCTGATACACTCGACTCTCCATTGTTTAGGGCATTTCGAAACCCGTCAACAGAGTTGCTTCAAGAGATTATTACACGTATGTCAGCTAATAAAGACGTGCCCCCTAAAACAATAGCAAAAATTATTACTAACGATGCTTTCGTTCGTGCTTTTAATGATGCTGATGATGAAACTAAGGAAAGTTTAATTCAGGGTAAAACCGAGGATGAATTACTTATTAAGTACCAAGAAGATATAGGAAAACTGACTGATGAAATGTCTCGATTGAGTTCGGAAAATTCTGCTCTAGTAGATAAATTGAATAACTTGACCAAGAATTATGAAGAAGCTATAAATAAAGAAAAATTTAAAAAAGAGGAACGGGAGGAGTATGCAAGGCAGCGTCAAGAACTAGAAGGCCAACTTCAGGTATTGCAGGTTAATTATGCGAGTGTCCAAAAACAACTAAGTTTTTTTCAAAGCAATCGAGACAAAATATCCAATCAGAATCAGGCTCGCATAAAGGATATGCAGGAGCTACTTGAGCGTATGACAGATGAGAACAAGAAAACCCTTGAAAAGAATAACACCGAAATGCAATCATTGCGAGATGAACTAGAGAGTGAGCGTAAAAAAGCTTCTGAAGAACGTGCCCAATGGAATGCTGATAAAAAACTACTCCTTGATCAGCAAATTAGCCAGAAAATTACTTTTATAAAACAACAAAAAAGCATTTTTATTGGGCTGGTGGGTATGGCTTTTATTGCTGCGCTTATAGCATTAAGTCCATGGAAAGAGCAAGATAATGTTAAGTTAGTACCGATAGCTCTTTCTATATCAGCAATTCTGATTCAAGTAATTGCATTCACGGGTATCAAAATCAAGAGTTCAATTTTGACGCTTCTAATCTTTATAAATGCAGGAGTATTTCTTATCGCTATTTCTGTTTTACTTGGATTAGATATTAGTACAACCATAGTATTTGTATGCACTATTGTCCAAGCTGCTGTCGCGGTTTTACAGGCAGTGCTTGAATTGCGAAAAGAGAGTTAACCTTCTCTCATGCTCACCGACCCTAAACTCCGATCACAAGTAGATGCCCTCTGGGATAAGTTCTGGACGGATGGACTCACCAACCTGCTCGATCGCATCGAGCAGGCTTCGTGTTTGTTGTTCCTCAAGCGGTTAGATGACCGCGAGAACGCCGCCGAGAGACAGGCAAAACGCAAGGGGACGACGTATCAGCCGTCGGCTAAGAAAGAGATGCGGGGGAGAACAGGGAATTGAGATTGTTTATGAATACTTTCGTTCATGCCAAATAAAAATTATCCCTCCCCTGCGTCCCGTTGCTTTTTTAGAGCGTAAAAGGGGAGGGCTGTAGGGGGGACAAATTATAGGGATAGCCGTCACTGTGGGCAGATGGTAATTGCGCCGTAATCGTGCTATGCTATCCGTGGACGTATTTCTTAAGTCGGAAGGTTTCCCATGTCGATCGCATCCGAACTGATCGCGCGCGCGGTGGACCTGTCTCGGGCGGGGCGCGATGGAAATGTTCAGCGTGCCGTTGAAGTAGGGATATAAATCCAGGCCGAAGGATTTGAAAAAGGGTTTCTGCTTTTCGAGCGAGCTATACGGATAAGCCGCGGAGGGACCCGAAGCCACGCGATGGCCTTGTACGAGAATGCCAGGCAGACGAATCCAGTTTGGGTTCACAGGGTGGGATAGGGCAGCACGTAGGCCAGCATCACGTAGAAGAAGATGGCGTTACCCGCCAGCACGCAGATGTGCCAGATCTCGTGGTTGCCGAAGTACGGCGGGAAGGGGTTGGGCTTGCCGATTGCAAAGATGATCGCGCCGACCGTGTAGGACAGTCCGCCCGCCACCAGCCACAGGATGGCGCCCAGCCCGAGCTGCTGGTAGACGGGGCCAATCAGGAAGGCGATCAGCCAGCCCATCAGCAGGAAGCTGATATTGGACATCAGCACGCTGATCTTGGTGAAGAAGATGGATTTGAGCACGATGAAGAAGACCGCCAGGCTCCAGATGACGCCGAACATCAGCCAGCCCCTCGCGCCGCTGAAGACCGTTAGGCAGAAGGGCGTATAGGTCCCTGCGATGAGGATGTAGATGGCATCATGGTCGAGGATGCCGAAGACGCGCTGATACTTCCCGAAGAGCAGGAAGAAGTGCAGCAGGCAGCTGAACAGGAAGGACAGGAACAGGCTCGTGCCGTAGATGGCGAACCCCACCACGTGGACGGGCTTGCCCGCCAGCGCGGCCAGCGTCACCAGCACGGCCAGCGCCGAGATGGACAGGATGGCGCCAACCAGATGGCTGATGGAATTGAAATATTCGTTGCTGTCGGGCGAGGAGATCATGGGGTCGAGGGCGGGTTTGTTCATGGGCGCGAGTATATCGTAAAAACAAATTTCACTGCCGTCTATTTGGAAAATGGGACGAAGAAAAACATGAATCCTTGCAGCCCTGTGCCTTTGCGTTGAATCTTGTGCGGTTTTCGCGCTCCACCCTGCGTTCGAGACAAAGCCCCAGGAAGGGTCTGGAAATCGAGGGTCGTTTTGTGCTACAGTAGAGATGGGGAAATGAAAGCGCATCGGCTGAAAGGAGGTTGCGATGACCGCAAGACAGCGGCTGTCCGTTCTTCTGGCTGACGACGGCTCACAACACGCCCAGGCCGCCATTGACCTATTGGGAAGCCTGCCCCTGCCGCCCAGGACCCGCGCCTCGGTGTTGCGCGTCTTCACGCCAGGACAGGTGGACCTGCTGCCCGCTTTCGAGCGGGCCCTGGAGGTCACGCGCCAGCGCATCGAGCAAATGGGCATCCCCGCCCAGGCGGAGGTTTCGCTCGGGCATCCCGCCGAAAAGATCATCGAAGTGTCCAAAGAACGCAGGGCGGACCTGATCCTGATGGGCGCGAAAGGCCTGCGCGCCACGCTGGGAATCCTGCTCGGCGGGGTGGCTCAGCAGGTGGCCGAGTATGCCGAAATCCCTGTGCTGGTGGTGCGTGCGCCCTGGCGCGGCTTGCAGCGCGTGTTGCTCGTTACCGACGGCTCGCCCACCAGTCAGGCGGCGGTACGTTACCTGGCGCGTTTCCCGCTGCCCGCCTCTGTGGACCTGCATGTGATGCACGTTCTGGCACCCGAGCAACAGGCGGTGTCGATGGAAATGTACGCGGCCAGTTGGCGCCCGATCTATGTGCCGATCTACACGGAGGATGAACTGGCCGCGCAGGTGAAACGGGAACAGGCTCAGGGTCAGGCCTTGCTCAGGCGGACCTGTGACTTGCTTCAGCGAAACGGCCTGACGTCCATCCCTGAGCTGCGTCGCGGCGACGCCGCCACCGAAATCCTCGACTACGCCAGGGAGAACCAGGTCGACCTGATCGTGGCGGGTTCCCACGGCTGGAGCGCCATCCGCAGTTGGTGGATGGGCAGTGTTTCGCGCAAGCTCGTGCATTATGCGGGTTGTTCGGTGTTGATCGTGAAGGCCCCGCACAAGGAGTAACCTCATGGAGATCGAAATCGGCAAGGTCAAACATTTCTACGGCCACCTGTGCGTGGCGGTTCTGGAGCTGGACGACAGCTTGAAACTCGGTGATCGCATCCACATTCGCGGACACTCGACCGATTTCGTCCAGCGCGTCGGCTCGATGGAGGTGGACCATCACACCGTGCTATGGGTCAAGCCAGGCGGCGAAGTAGCCATCAAGGTGATCGAGCCCGTCCACGAGCACGACCTGGTCTACCGCATGGTGGAAGAAGCCCCCGTTCCGCACGTGGCGTGAGAAAGAGACCTGACAGGTTTTTGAAAACCTGTCAGGTCTCAGTTGGTTACGGGATGGTGTAGCTCGTCAATTCGATGGTGCTATCCAGGTTTTCGCCCGTGGATACGGTCTTGACCAGCCCCACGCCCTGGACGTACCAGTTCGTGGCCTGGAAATTCACGGGCGTGCTGATGTCGCTGCCCTGCATCGTGAGGGTAATGACCATGCTGGTCTGACACTCGACCCGCAGCGCGTCGAAGGTGCCCGCTGCCACCGTCACGGATTCGACGCCGACCGCCTTGCAGTTGTTGCTGAACTGGTTCTTGGCGGGGATCTGCGTGCCGCTGATGGTCTCGGTGCCTTCGAGGGTGGTGGTTTGCGCCCAGGTATCGCCAGGCTGGACCGAGCCAGGCAGGGTCACGCCGCTTTGTTCGGTGGTTTGGAAGTCGACCGTCACGCCCTCGGCATTGACGCTGGCCGAGCCGCCGCTGGCGGGGTCGAGTGCGATCAGGCCCCCGTTCTCACACTTCCACTGGCCCTGACGGGTGACGCCCGTGCCGAAGACATCCTGGTCGGTGAATCCATCCGCCGCGACGCTGAGGATACTGCGCGTGAACGTATCGGAGACCGAGCCCGTCATGGCGTAATTCCAGGTCGCGCCCTGGGTGATGGGCATGTAGGGATTATCACATGCACCTGTAGGCTGTTCGGGTGCAGAGGTCGCCTGCGGAGTTTCTGCCGCAGCCTGGGTCCAGCCCTGGCTGACGGTGGCGGGGACGGGTTCGGCGGGGTCGGGGACAGGAGCGGGCCTGCCGATGGTACAGGCCAGCGCAGACAGGAGCAATGCGCCCGCCGCGATCTGATACGGAAGCTTCTTCATGTTCATGGGTACCTCTCAATGGTTGAAATGATAAAACGCGCCCGATGAGTATAGCATCGGGCGCGTGGAGAAAGGTCGGGTTAGGAAGAAAGGGGGATGACGGGTTAAATTTTATACACCCTTTTCATGCCCCAACTGAAGAGAATATCCAGAAAACTGATGCCCCAGGCGCCCAGGGAGAAGGCGACCGAATTCTCATCCCAGCCGTAGCCATGGTATTGATAAGGCGCCAGGCCCGCGATGGTATAGCTGATGAAGCCGCTCAACACGGCAATGGGATAGACCCACTTGCGTTTGGATTGCGGTTCCAGCGCGAACAACCCGAATCCGAAGAGCAGGTTCAGGACCAGCGATTTCAACAGGGCCAGGAAGCCTTGCTTGACCTTGCGCTCGCCTGGCTTGTTGACAGGGATGATGACCCTTCCATTCGACGGGGCAGGCTTGCCTTGCGGCTTCGCAGGCTGGCGGACGGTCTCCGCCTGCTTGACGCGGGCGGCTTTGACGGTGTAATACCCGTTGATGAAGGCGGACGCGATGGATGCAATGAAACCCAGTAAGGCGATCAGGACGGCTTCTGACACAATGGTTTCCTCGAAATGGAAATTAAAGCCTTAGCGATTACAACTCGTTTTGAGCCTGCCCATACCCCAATTGGGCCGCTTTTTGAAAATCTTTGCGGGCGTTCCATTTGTTTTTCAAGTTAAATTTCGATTGCGCCTTATAGCACATTCCGCGCCAGTAGTAACTGGAACCGTCGTCTAATTGGGCGGAAATGGCATTGCTGAAATTGGCAATAGCCTGCTCGTATTGATTCGACTCATAGTAACATCTTCCCATCCACCAATAAACCAGGTTTGTGTCCATGGAAGCCAGCGAATGAGAGAAGTCATCGATGGCTTCTCTGAACTTTTCCTCCGCTTTCTCCCACCTTAGGTATCTATTTTCGACCCGTCCATGTTCAAAGTTGATCTTTCCTCTCAGGAACAGATACTCACCCCTGGGGGAAATTTCGATGGCCTGGTTGATATCTCTCTCGAAGTTGCCTTTCCACTCCTCGTATAAGCAATGGGCTCGTCCGTAGTAACAGTCATCCCTTTGGGGGTCCAATTCGATTCCTTTGCTGAAGTCGGCGATGGCCAGATTGTAGATCTTTGCCATGCGATAGGTGTTCCCACGCAGCGCATAGAACCTGGCGTTTTTGGGCTCCAGTTCGATGGCTTTGGTTTCATCCTCGGCGCATTCGCTCCATGCCCCCATGTCGAAATAACTTTGCCCGCGCGCAATGTAGTAAGCGGCGTTCCTGGGATCGAGTTTGATGGCCCGACTAAAGTCGTCGATGGCCTGGCCGTAATTTTCCATGAT
>CALFXA010000247.1 GCA_937928015.1 uncultured Anaerolineales bacterium
GCCCTTCTCCATCGTCAGCGAGATGCTCGACCTGCGCAACCGCGAACTGGCCGAGGCCGCCAAGGTGGACGACTTCATCGTCAGCGACCACCTCGTCAGCCTGATGACCACCCAGCTCTCCGAGAACCGCGAACTGTTCGCCGTCTTCACCGACATCTTCGACCCCGAAGGCTCGGAGATCTACCTCAAGCCGATCAGCGACTACGTCGTCACGGGACAATCCGTCAGCTTCGCCACCGTGGTCGAGGCGGCCCGCCGTCGCGGCGAGACTGCCCTCGGTTATCGCCTGATGAGCGAGGTTGGCGACGCGGAAAAGGCCTACGGTGTCCACACCAACCCGAAGAAATCCTCCACCGTGACCTTCTCTCCCAACGACAAGGTCATCGTCATCGCCGAAGATTAAAACTCGACTACCAAAAATTGCCCCGTCACGCTATGATAGCGGCGGGGCACTTCTTTTTTAAGGACCATGGGAGCGATATGGACGCAAAATCATACATTCTGTCTGACCTGCCGACCGAAAAGGACGGGCTCGACTTCGCGCCATACGTCAACACACTGGTAGAGGTCATCACCTCGCCAAACACCAGCACCCCGCTGACCCTGGGCATCTTCGGCACCTGGGGTTCGGGCAAGACCTCGCTCATGCGTATGATCGAGAAGGGACTACCCAAGTCCTTCCGCACCACCTGGTTCAACGCCTGGATGTATGACAAGGAGGACACGCTCTGGCGTGTCCTGTTGCTGCACGTGCTGACCGCGCTCAAGGAAGCCATCCCCGAGAACAAGCCCAACGACATCGAACGCCTCAACGACCTGGAGGCCGCCCTCTACAGGCCCGTGGACCGCGAAAAACTCGGCGGCCTGACCATCGACTGGGGCAAACTAGGGCACGGAATCACGGGCGGGGCCGTGCAGATCGGGCTGGCCTTCCTGCCCGGCGGGACGGTGGTCAACGACCTGCTGAAGGAGCTGCGCAACAAGGACAAAGCCGACCAGGCCCTGACCAACCTGTTTACCGCCATCCACCGCGAGAGCGCCAGAATCCACATCGACCAGATCCGCTTCTTCGAGCAGTTCCAGAAATACTTTTCGGAACTAGCCGAAGAATACCTGGTGAAGAAGAACCTGCGTCTGGTGGTCTTTATCGACGACCTGGACCGCTGTCTGCCCGACAAGGCGGTAGAGGTGCTGGAAGCCATCAAATTGTTCCTGGACACGACGGGCTGCGTCTTCGTGCTCGGCCTGGATCAGACCGTTATCACGCGCGGGATCGAGTTGAAGTATCGTCGTCAGGAAACCGCGGGCCAGTTCGAGGTCCAGGAAGGGCCGCGGAGCACCTTCAACGGGGAGCGTTATCTTGAGAAGATCATCCAGCTTCCGTTCCGCATCCCGCCCATCGACAAGAGCCTGATGAACTCCTACGTCCAGTCGCTGGTGGCCGAGTGGCCGCATCCCGCCTGCCCGCAGGTATTTGCGGAGGGGTTGAGCGACAACCCGCGCCAGGTCAAGCGCACGGTCAACATGTTCCTGCTGTTGTGGAGCCTAGCCCAGCAGCGCTCGGGGAAGTTGCAGAATGCCATCAAACCGGTACGGCTGGCCAAACTGGTGGCCCTGCAGGCGGTGTACCCAGAGTTGTATGAGTTATTGCGCGAAATGCCGCTCTATCTGCGCGAGCTGGAAGAATATTACATGAACGAATTCCTCAAGGCCGAGGCGCGGATGACCCTGGCAGGCAAGACGCGCGGACACTTGCCGACCGCCCTGGCCGAATTCACCGACCGCGACGCCGTACGCCGCATCCTGACCCTGCACCAGCCCGACACCCCGGACGTCAACTTCAGCGACCTGCGTCCCAACGACATTCGACTGTATTTCACCCTCACGCGGCGGACCGAGTCTGTGCCGTCGGTTGGGGTGAATCTGCCCCGCCTGTTCTTCGAGCCGCAGATGATTCACATCCCGGCCGGCACCTTCATCATGGGGTCGAGCGAGGCTCAGATTCAACAGGTGGTCGAGACGGGCGTGGAGCCCGAGCGCCTCAAGCGCGAATTTCCCCAACACCTGGTGGAACTTTCGGATTATTACATCGGGAAATATCCCGTCACCAACCGCGAATATCAGGCCTTTATCATGGAGACGGGCTTCCAGCCGCCGGCTGGCTGGGATGAGTTCCGCTATCCGGAAGACAAGGGCGACCATCCCGTGGTGAACGTCTCATGGGAGGCCAGCATGGAATATTGTAAATGGCTGAGCGAAAAGACCGGCAAGGAGTACCGTCTGCCCAGCGAAGCCGAGTGGGAGAAGGCGGCGCGCGGTACCAACGGGCGCGTCTATCCGTGGGGGAACAAGTTTGACCGCAACCGCTGCAATACCGGCGAGGCCAAGTTGAGCGATACCACGCCCGTGGGCCAATATTCGCCGCGCGGCGACAGTCCCTACGGCTGCGCCGATATGTCGGGAAACATCTGGGAATGGTGCGCCGATTGGTTCAACGAGACCGAGTATGAGGATCGCATCGGCATGGTGGTGCGCGATCCGCACGGCCCCGAAGAAGGGGAATACCGCGTCTTGCGCGGGGGCTCCTTCATCCTCGGGCAGAGCGAGGCGCGCTGCGCTTCCCGCTTCCGCCTCAAGCCGTTCTACTGGTTCGACTTCGGCTTCCGCGTGGCAATGTCTATGCCGCCCGCTGAAACAGACTGATGCTTTCGATGTGATAGGTTTGGGGGAACAGGTCGAAGGGCGTCACCTCGACCAAGCGATAACCGCCTGCCACGAGTCGCGCGGCATCGCGTGCCAGCGTGGAGGGGTCGCAGGAGACGTACAGGATGGTGGGCGGATTCAGCCTGAGGATGGAATCCAGCACCGTGCGCTCCAACCCCGCCCGCGGCGGATCGACCAGGACCAGGGCTGGCTCCGCTTCGAGATGCGGAATCACATCTTCAGCCGTCCCCTCGTATAACTCCACCCCCTCGAACTCATCCAGGTTGACGGCGAAATCCTCGCAGGCCGACGCAGACGACTCGATCCCGATCAACCGCTGACAGCGCGGCGCGAGGAAGGCGCTGAACAATCCCACTCCGCAATACAGGTCGAGGACGGTGTCCATCTCAGCGGGGAGTTTCGAGAGCACATGCTCCACCATCTTCCCCGCCATGTCCGTGTTGACCTGGAAGAACGAAGCCGCCGAGACCTGAAAATCGCGGTCCAGGACGCGCATGTGCAAGGCGCCATCGCCCGCCATCACCACGGGGTTGTCCTCGTACAGATGCACCACCGAGATGCCTGCTTCCAATTCCAGTTCGGGTGCGGCGGGACTCTCGGATTCCAGGACCAGCATCAGGTCGTCGCCGGCACGCAGAGATACGCGTTCGATCTCGGTATCAGGCTCGAAGTCCAGGTGCGGCCACAGGTCGTTGATCGGTGCCTCGGGCAGATGACATTCCGAGACGGGGATCACATCCGCGCCGCGCACCGAAACATATCCCAACTTGCCGTCCTCGGTCAAATGGAACTGCACATGATTACGATAATTCCACGGGCTGGGGCACCCCACCGTCGGTTGTACGGGCGGATTCTCCAGTTTGCCGATGCGCATCAACTGGTCGCGGACGATCTCGGCCTTGGCCTTGATCTGTGCTTCGTACGGCAGATGCTGGTAATGACATCCGCCGCAGACGCCGAAGTGCGGACAACGCGGCGCGATCCGCTCGGGCGACGGCTCCAATACCTCGACCAGCTCACCGCGCGCAAACCCACGCTTCTCGTCGGTCAGACGGATGCGCACGCGCTCGCCCGGCAGCCCAAACGGCACGAAGACCGCGCGCTTGTCGGCTAAACGTCCCATCGCCTCGCCGCCATAGGTGAGGGTGGTGAGAGTCAGATCGTGAAGCGGTTCCATGAAAGAGAAGAGCGGCCTCGCGGCCGCCCTGATCCCCGTCTACTTCAGGAAGAATGAAAGCACGATCAGAATGGCGAAGAAGGACCCCGCCAGGATTCCGATGCGGGCCAGGTCGCGCTTGACCTGCGAGTAATCGGGGTTGAACTCGCTGCGCGCCGGGGCCTGCCCGTTCACAGAGGTTCGAACATTTCGCTTGGTTGCCATTTGAAACTCCTAGTTCAAAAGTTTTGCAAAAACCACGATGCGATCCTTATCCACAAGATAGGGATAGCATGAGATTAACGTAACGGTCGAGTCAACGGTGGGGGCCATCACCTCCACCTGGGTCGGCTTGACGATGACGGTGCGGTCCACCACGTAGGTGTACTGCCGCTCCTGTGTGTACAGGATGATCTGATCCCCGGGCTGGAGACGATCCAGATAGCGGAAGATTTCACCGTACACGTCGTTATGCGCCGAGAGGACCACGTTCCCGTCCACACCGGGATCGGCAGACCCGATATGCTGGGCCACGCCTTTCTTCAACTGCTCCCAGCCGTCACCCTGGACGACGGGCGCATCCACCTTGATGGACGGAATCTGGATGCGGATGGCCTGCGCGGCGCTGGCCGGCGGCGCGGGAAGATTCTCCAGCGACTGGACCATCGGACGTAGGTGTTCGGGGATCTCCGTCTCGTTCGGGCGGGTGTTTCCTTGTGCATCCGGCGGAGTATGACCCGAGGGCAGTACCACCGCCATGACCAGCGGCGTAGGAGTGGGCGTCGCGGGGTTGAGCGCGGCGGCCACCTCACGGTTCAGGTCCTGTAACAGGCCAAAGCCGCTCATCAACACACCGATGATCCCCACCACGGCCAACACCTCCACGCCCAACAGGACGCGGTCCATGATGCGGCGGCGGGGCGTGACCGGGACGGGGGAAGCTTCTTCCGCATCCCGCGTATCCACCGAGGGAATCACCTCCGGGACCGCATCCACGACACGTCCCGTGCGGCGGAAGTGTTCGAGGCGCTCCTTGCGCGTCCCGCGGCGCTTTTCCACCAGCAGGCGGCGCAGTTCCTCCACCGATAAATCTTCAGGCGCTTTACGTCGGGCCATGGCGAAGGGATTATACCGCAAGCCATTGTCAAAATCGCATGGCCTCGTTATAATATGTGCCTGTTCGTTTCGGGCGGATAGCTCAGTTGGTTAGAGCACTGCTTTGACATAGCAGAGGTCGTAGGTTCGAGCCCTATTTCGCCCACACAAAAAATCCCCTCGCGGGATTTTTTGTTTCCCCAAACTCTAATCTTCCTCACATCTGAAAACATATCCAGAAAAAGCCATAC
The DNA here is from genome assembly GCA_937928015.1 of uncultured Anaerolineales bacterium. Classification (GTDB taxonomy): domain Bacteria; phylum Chloroflexota; class Anaerolineae; order Anaerolineales; family Villigracilaceae; genus JACPVF01. The sequence continues at coordinate 5,227 of CALFXA010000247.1, forward strand.
GGGTTGTAAATTTGGACATATATGTCCAAATTTACAAATACGAAGGAGACCTGTATGTTTATCGATTATTTGACCCTGATTATGATCAACATGGTGGCAGGCACCGCCCTGCTGGCCTACTATCTGTGGAAAGGCATGGACGAGACAGACCAGCGCCCTTATGCCGCCGCCTTCTTCGGTGTGGGCCTGCTCTCTCTGATCACAGGCCTGCAACTGTCCTTCACCTGGCCTTTGCCCGGCAGCTACAATGTGGGATATGGCGACACCACCACCCTGTTCGGCGTGGTCTTTCTAATCACGGCCATTGCCCTCTGGCAGGGCTGGAACCTGGTCCCCGTCAGCCTGTATGCGTTCTTTGCCGGCATCGACGCCATCATCGTGGGCGTCCGCATCTTCTCATTGCAACTGACGAAGGAACCGTTGCTCTCGGCCGTCGGCTTCGTGTTGGCCGGCCTGGGAGGCCTGGGGGCCGCGCCGTTCTTCCTATGGTTCAAAGGCAACAAGACCGTCCGCATGTTGGGCGTGTTGCTGCTCGTGGCGACGGCATTGCTCTGGGCGGTGACCTTCTACGGCTCGTTGTGGGGCCACCTCGACAGTTTCAGCAAGTGGGTTCCCGCCACGATGGGCAAATAGCGGCTTGACAAGCCATCCGCCGCGCATATAATAACGAAATACTAAAAACGCGTTGACCGAGACGAGTAGGCTGGTCCCGTTTCTGACAGAGAGAAGTGGCCTTAGATTGAGAGCCATTTCCAGAAGCCCCACCGAAAACCCCTCGCGAGCGTGACCTTGAACCCGCCCTTCACTTCACTCGGGGCGAACAGTATGGGAAACGGTTGGCCCCGTTATCGGCTTAAGAGATACCTCGTAAGGGGTAAATCGGGTGGAACCGCGTGAGTCCAAACTCTCGCCCCGTGTTCGGGCGAGAGTTTTTTATTTACTTGGAGGTCGCCATGACTGAAGACAGCACTACCTTCACTCGAACGCGGCCCGCAGGCTGGTGACCGTCTCTGCGGGTTGCGGAAATATCCACAGACGGTACCAGACATAAGTCAAGAAAGGAAGCCAGAATGGCAGAACAGATTCAGGAAAAGTACGAAGAGTCCCAACTCTATAAGATCCGCCACTCGGCGGCGCATATCATGGCGCAGGCCGTGCTGGAGTTTTATCCCGACACGAAGTACACGATCGGGCCGCCCGTCGAGAACGGGTTCTACTATGACTTCGAACTCCCCGAGCAGATCACGAATGAAGACCTCGAGAAGATCGAGAAGCGCATGCGCCAGATCATCGCGGGACATCACGACTTCAAGAAGGAAGTCATCTCGGCAGATGCGGCGCGCGAGGTCTTCAAGAACCAGCCCTACAAGCTGGAACTGATCGACGGCCTCGAAAAAGGCGGCCTCGACGAGTACGGCAATCCGCTCGACACGAAGCCCGACATCTCGCTCTATCGCCACGACACGTTCACGGACCTGTGCCGCGGCCCGCACGTGGAGAATACGAAGCAGATCAACCCGGCTGCGGTCAAGTTGACGTCCATCGCGGGCGCGTACTGGCGCGGCGACGAGAACAACAAGATGCTGACGCGCATCTACGGCACGGCCTGGCGCACGCCCGACGAGTTGAAACAATATTTGCAGATGCTCGAAGAGGCCAAGAAACGCGACCACCGCAAGCTCGGCAAGGAATTGGACATCTTCTTCTTCGACGATGAGGTGGGTCCCGGCCTGCCGATGTGGATGCCGAACGGCGCCATCTTGATCGAGGAACTTGAAAATCTTGCCAAGGAAATGGAAGAGGCCGCGGGCTACTCGCGCGTGCGTACGCCCAACCTGACGAAGGAAGACCTGTTCCTGCGCTCGGGCCACCTTCCCTACTACGCCGAGAGCATGTATCCGCCCATGGAACTGGAAGGCGTCAAGTACTACGTCAAGCCGATGAACTGCCCGATGCATCACAAGATCTTCGGGGCCCGTCCGCGCTCGTACCGCGACCTACCCATCCGCCTGGCGGAATACGGGACATGCTATCGCTACGAGAAATCGGGCGAGCTGTTCGGCCTGATGCGCGTGCGCTCGATGCAGATGAACGACGCCCACATCTATTGCTCCGAGGAACAGTTCGAGCAGGAGTTCATGGGCGTGATCGACCTGTACAACAAGTATTTCGACATCTTCGGCATCGAGAAATACGTCATGCGCCTGTCGCTACACGGCAAGGCTGGCCTCGGCAAGAAATACGTGGACAACGAGCGCCTGTGGATTAAGACGGAAGACATGGTGCGCCGCGCGATGACGAACGGCAAGGTGCCCTTCGTGGAAGTCCAGAACGAAGCCGCTTTTTACGGCCCCAAGATCGACGTCCAGATCTGGTCGGCCATCGGACGCGAGTTCACGCTGGCGACGAACCAGGTGGATTTCGCCGTGCCCGAGCGCTTCGACCTGAAATTCGTCAACAAGGAAGGTGCGGACGAGATTCCGCTGTGTATCCACCGCGCGCCGCTCTCCACGCACGAGCGCATGATCGGCTTCCTGATCGAGCACTACGCGGGCGCTTTCCCTGTCTGGCTGTGCCCTGAGCAGGTGCGCGTCATCCCGATCACGGACGGACAGAACGACTACGCCGCCCAGATCGCGGCCCAACTGCGGGCGGAGGGAATCCGCGTCAGCGCGGACATGAGCTCCGAGCGCATGAACGCCAAGATCCGCCAGGCGCAGTTGATGAAGGTCCCGTACATGCTGGTGGTCGGCGCCAACGAAATGGCGGCGGGACTCGTCTCGCTGCGCGCCCGCGACGGCAGCCAGCAGAACAACATTGCGCTGGGTGATTTCATCGCACGGGCGAAGGATCGCATTGCGCGACGGGCGAAAGAACTATAAGTCGAAAGTCAAAATAAAACAGGCGGAGGAAAATCCTCCGCCTGTTTTGGATTATTGAGCGGGCAGGCTCCAGTCCATTTCCCATACATCAGTCACGAGGATTGAAACTTCGTCGATGGTGACTTGTAGAACGGAGGCGGGCAGACCTCTGCATGCGACCGTATGTATGGTCACGTTTTCCGCTACATCTGGCAGATAACCGATGCAATCTACAAAATCCTGGCTGCCCTCCGGCCTGGAAAGCGAGAGCATCACCTTCCAGTTGAGGGACGGGTCGAGTGACTGGACGGTGAACTCGTAGCCGCTATTGATGCTGGTATCTGATCGAAGTTCGGGGAATGACAATTCCTGCGAGTCGACCGTCACCGCCTGAACGGAAGTCACCTTACCCTGGTAGCCACCGATTTCGAACGCTACATCGAGGGGCCACGTCTGCCCGAGCTGGGGATCCGCCCCGGCATCGAACGTGAACGAGTGAGCAGTTACCATCCCCAGGGAGGACGGGGTGTATTTCGCTTCGGCATTCTCGACCATAACTTTGAGCGGACCGCCGGCGAGTTGTTCCTTGGTGCTGAATTGCCAAACATTTTCGTCACTAGCCAAATAGGCTTGTGGGCCGTCGAGGGTGAGCTCGATCTTCCTGCCAGTCGAGTCGATCACGTACACATGCAGCGGCGACACGACGCGGAGATCAGGATTCTGCTCGGGCAGGGCCATGTGAAGGTAGAACAGATAGCCAGTGTCCAGCCTGACCACGCGGGTCAGTTCTGCGGTGATGCCAGAAACGCCCGGTTGAGAAGAGACGGTATCGGTGGCGTTCAACAAGTCCACGCCCGTCTGGTCGGGGGAGGTCCAATGCAGTTCCCAATGTCCATCCTGACCTGCGATGTTGTCGATCTCCAGCGTGTAGGGTCCATAACCAGGCTGGGCGGTGGTCTTCATTTCCCACGGCTCGGAGGGATCTTGTTGTTCTAGGATCGAGGGCAATGTGACCCACGGATTTAAACCGATATTTTGCCCGGTCGAATCGATCAGGTACGCCATCTGGGGCATGAGTTGGACCACGGGCTTGCTCGGGTCTTCGTAGGCGGTTTGCACGAAGAAACTATACACACCATCCTGCACCACCACCTTTGAAAGGGTGGCCTTGATGCCCTGATCGGACGCGGAGGAAGTTTCAGTCGCGGCGACATCGATCACGGGTTCGCCAAAGGCTGTGCCCGCGGGGACATATTCCAACGACACGGGAATTTCCCAATTTTCAGGGGCCGCGCCGCGGCGGGCATTGTAGATGCACTGGAAGGTCACGGTCAGTTCGGTCACATCCGCGGGCAAGGACGTGAGGTACACAGGCATGGCCGCGTATGAATTTTCGGGATAGCGGTCATCATAACCGTCCATCCGTTCCACGCGTGTCCCATCGGGCAGAAGCAACACGGGGTCGCCTTCCTTGTTGGGAGTGTCACCAACAGCCACGCCGCCGCAAAAAGCCTTGGGATCGGACTGACCGTCTTCGGCGTAAAAACCATTATTCTCCGGCGCAAGGCCGCTCACTTCATAGACCAATTGAACATGGTCAGGATAGACCAGCGCCTGGGTGATGGTCAACGTCACGCCATCACGCGTGACCGAGGCGGGTTCGGCAAGGACGCGCATCTCGCCGGTGTTTTCCACCAACCCTACACCGGGGATGTATCCAAAAGCGCGGCCGAGCGCATACGCCACACCGCTCAGCGCAAGCAAAACGAACAATGCGATCAACACCGCCAGCATGGGACGGGAACGTAATGTAGTCATCGGAGATTTCCTTTCGAGATGGACCGCCAACGCGGGCCACAGGTTGGTATTCTCCGGGACGCCACGCCGAGCGATGGATTCCAAGGCATCCTTCACGTGTTTCTCGCTCATCCTTCGCTCCTTTCCGAAAGCAGGCCGCGCAATCGTTCCCGCGCCGCGTTTAACATCCACTTGACCGTCCCTACTGCCGAGCCTGCCTCTTCCGCCATTTCCTTCTCACTCATTTCGAGGAAATATCTTTGAACGACCACCGCGCGTTGACGCGGCGATAATTTCTGCATGGCATCCCAGATTTGGTTTTGGACTTCGATGGACTCCACCTGCGATTCGACCGGCTCGACCCTTTGGGCCAATTCCGCCAAAAGAGCTTCATCCGCTTCATCCCCAACTTGGACCTGTCTCGCCGATTTTTGCATGGTCTTCACTGAAGCGTTGACCACGCTGCGCAAGAACCACGGCTCGAACGGACGCGTCGCGTCGAAGCCGCGTATGGCGCGAAAGGCCTGGATGAAGGAATCTTGCACGATATCCTCGGCCAGCCCCAGGTCACGCGTGATCAGATAAGCTGTGCGCACAGCCTTCACTTGATGGCGCATGACCAGGAATTCCAGTCCGCCGATATCGCCGTTCTTGAGTCGTTGAATCGCCTGTTTTTCGTCCACGTTGTCTACTGATATTATCCGATGACCCGCCGAAAGGTTGGGTACAAAAAAACTGGCGGAGATTGTACTCCGCCAGCCTTAAGTCATTGCCCGAACATGCCGCCCGCTCCCTGAAATTCATACAAGATTTGGCCCGTGTCCACATCCCAAAAGCGGACGATGGTGGCTGCGGGGTCTCCATTGCCAGTTTGCAGCGAAACGAGCGAACCATTTGCGGGCCACTGCAACTCTGTGTACAGGGTGTTCGAGGCTTCCCCAAAAGAGGTCACCAGTTGCCCTGTATGCGTATCCCAAATCCGAAGGATCCCGCCGCCCGTGGCAAGACGCTTGCCGCTCGGTGACCACGTCAGGCTGTACACCACATTAGCATGGGCATAGATCAAACCATCGCATTGGTTCGTCGCCACAGTCCAGAAACAGACTACGCCATCGGAATGTCCCGAGGCAATGCGGGCACCGTCAGGCGACCAGCCGATATGCATGGAACTACCCGCGTGCTGATCGAACAGGCGCACCGATTCGTCCGTGCTGACCTTCCAGCGGCGGATGCCATAAGCCAGGTCACCGGTGCCTACCAGCCGTGTCCCGTCAGGCGACCAGGCTAACTCGTAAGAATTAAGCATATCTTGACGAGAGACCGTCTCGCCGGTCCTCACATCGTGGACCAGCACGCTCATGCCGTTCAGACTGTCAGCCAGCAAACGGCCATCTGGTGACCAGGCGATATCCCCGTAAATGGATTCCAGAGTCTCGTCGGTGCCGGTCTGCTCGAAGATGGCCTTCCAGGTGGAGGTATCCCAAACGACGAGATGCGTCCTGCCCTGCACCAGATCGGCGGTCGCCAGATAGGTGCCATCCGGCGACCAGGCTACAAGGTAGAAGTTCCCGTCCAGGGTACGGATGGGCTGGAAGGTGTCGAGATCATATAACTCGACACCCCTGGAAGTAGCCAAGGCAATCGTCTTGAGGTCGAGGCTGACGTCAAAGGCGCGGATGCGGCCCTTGAGTTTTGCCACGATCTTCGGCTCCGCCTCGGAGAGCGGAATGGGCGCTGGCATCCCATAGGTCGAGGTGGTGAAACGCGGCGCGGATTCGCTTTCAGAGATTAACTGCACGTCGAAGGTCCATCGACCGTAATAGACAAAACCCAACGCCTCGACGAATTTGCGATAGGCTTGCTGCTCCGTCATGCCCGCAGGCAGCTTTTTGTATTCGACCTGGGTACCATGATCGACAGTACGCCATTCCATCTCGATGCTTTCCCAGTCTCGAAGTTGTTTGAGGGCCGCCTGCAATCTATCTTCAGGAAGCACTTCAGGCATGGATTGCTCCAGAGACGGGACGGTCAACGTAAGCGAATGCGGATTTGCGGAGCCGATGGGAAATCCCAACTCGACGCATCGCCCCACGCTGACAGGCGGAGTCCAGCCGGGTTCCCCGCCCTTGTCACCGACGCTGTAATCCGTGTCGGACAGGAGGCTGTAAGACATCATCTGCGCCCGCTGGCCGTCGATCTCCAGCGTAGTTTCGCCGCTGACGCCCCAGTCCCCGTCATCGGGCTTGGTGTAGCACAAAAACACCAATGTCGAAGACGGCGAGACCACCATGCGGTCCAAGAGCATCTTCATGCCATTGACTGATTGATAGCTGCGTTTCGGCTCGAAAATCAGCGCGGGACGGATGGGAACATTAAGCTCGAAATTGAAACGGGCCAGGGGTTCAACATCTTCGCTGGACTTTACAACCGTGAAATCCAGGCTGCCGTTGAAATGTTCCGCTGTCAGCGGCGCGGTCAGGCCAAAGTCCAGCAGATAAGTGGAGAGGTCCTCGGACGGGCTATACGATGCACTGGTGTTGACAAAGTTTCCGTCCCAGCCCAGAAGCTGTACCTGCCCCAGTGTGGTACCGGGCCCGGTCAAATGGACTCGAAAGACAAAGCGAGTCGCGTCGGCGTAATATCCCTGCAGGCTGGCCGTAATGCCATTCTGAGTCTGCGGCGGCAGGTCCAGGGATGAAAGGGCAGGCAAACCGTTTGCCTGTGGCAGGGGCGGGAGCCATGCCTCCCCCAGGCGGTAGGACCCGAATGTGGTTAAAATCAGGGCTGCCAGGGTCAGGACATTCAGCAGAAAGGGCTTTTGGCGCATAAAACCTCCTGTGGCGGGCAATCATACAACAGAAAAAGGCCCGCGAAACCTACTATTCGTTGACGATTCCCCGCCGGGTATGGTATCATTCGCCCGCTAAAAACCAGCCTTGCGCTGGTCGTCCGTTTTTGATAACGAGGAGAAACTTATCAGCGCCAACGATTTTCGAGTTAATGAGGGTATTCGCGTTCCCGAGGTCCGTCTGATCGGGCCTGATGGCGGGAACGTGGGAGTGGTCCCCATCCGCCAGGCTTTGCAGATCGCGCGCGACGCCGAACTGGACCTGGTAGAGGTTTCGCCGAATGCCACGCCGCCCGTCTGCCGCGTGATGGACTTCGGCAAGTTCATCTACGAACGCGCCAAGAAGGACCGTGAGGCCAAAAAGTCGCAGACCAAGATCGAGGTTAAAGAGATCCGCCTGCGTCCAAAGACCAACGAGGCCCATCGCGGTTTCAAGGTGGACGATGCCCGCCGCTGGCTCAATCAGGGCCACAAGGTGCGCGTCACCGTCAAGTTCCGCGGACGCGAGATGGATTACCCCGAGATCGCGCTGGAAGACCTGCGTGAGATCGCCCAAGACCTCGCCGACGTGGCCGTGATCGAAGTCCCGCCGCAGATGGAAGGCCGCACGATGCTCGTGGTGCTGGCGCCCGGCAAGGCCGGGTCCAAGAAAAAGGAAAAGGGTGAGGCGGAAGCCGAAGCCTGATCCCAAAAACGGAAGAAGTCCCCAAGATGTTGATCGTCCGCGGGAAGTACGCATCCCGCGGTTCATTTTGTAAGAAAGGAGCAATCAGCCATGCCTCGCAAAGCAAAAGCTGGAAAAACCAAGCTGAAGACCCATAAGGCGACCTCCAAGCGGTTCCGCCTGACGGGAGC
>CALFXA010000248.1 GCA_937928015.1 uncultured Anaerolineales bacterium
CCTCGTCCGTACTTTCCAATTGCCTCTCCCGTAGTCTGGTAAGTAGGTAGCAAGTCCGCCTGCCGCAGAATTCTGCGGCAGGCGTTTTTATTGTTGCAGACGGATACCGCACGGGTTAAAATTCAATCCATGCCATCCCTCTCGGATAAACTCAAGGCGCTTGGCGTCAAGGTGGGGACCAGCGACCTGCCCGCTCCCCAGGAGGACAAGTCCCACGGCATCGACTCGGTCGTGGTGGGGCGCTATCGTTCCACGCGGCAGGGAGAAGTCTTCGTGGCGGAGCAGGCCTTCAATCCAGACTATCGCCACGGCACGGCCCCGCTGACGTCGGCGCATCCGCTGACGGTCATCGCCCAATGGGCTGACGACGCCCGCATCCATGACCTGCCGCTCACGTCGCTGGCCTTCCTCGACACCGAAACCAGCGGCATGGCGGGCGGGACGGGCACATATGCCTTCATGGTCGGCGTGGCGCGCTTCGTGGGCGATCAGTTCCAACTGGCGCAGTTTTTCCTGCGTGACCCCTCGGAGGAACCTGCCCTGTTGGAGGGCTTGGCCGATTTCCTCGCGCCGTGCCAGGCGTTGGTGACCTTTAACGGGAAGACCTTCGACGCGCCGCTGCTGCGTACGCGTTACACCCTGCACCACATCCCCAACCCTTTCGCCGATTTCGCCCACATCGACCTGTTGCCGCTGGCCCGCCGTCTGTGGCGCGACCGCCTGCCCAGCCGCGCGTTGAAGTATTTGGAAGAGAACATCCTCGGCCTGCCGCGCACTTCCGAGGAAGTGCCCGGTTACGAGATCCCCTGGTTATATTTCGATTACCTGCGCACGGGAGACGCCTCGCCGCTCAAGGGCGTCTTTTATCACAACGCCATGGATGTGGTGGCGATGGCTGCCCTGCTGGGCCACGTCAACGATTTGCTGACTGATCCGTTCGGCGGACGCGTGGAACACGGTCTGGACTTTGTGGCGCTCGGCAAACTGTTCGAGGATTTGGGCCGCTGGGAGGAGGCGGTCAAACTTTATGAGCGAGGATTGGAATCCAATTTAACGGAGGCAGACTTCGGGTTGGCGGTGAAGCGGCATTCCATCCTGCAAAAACGGCGCGGGGATCTGGCCGAGGCCGTCCGCTGGTGGGAACAGGCCGCCGAACGCGGGCACATCTATGCCTGCATCGAACTGGCCAAGCATTACGAGCATCGCGAGCGCAATCCGCAACAGGCGCTGCATTGGGCGATGGCCGCGCGCGAGTTGGTCCACGAGCAGGACCTGCCGCCCTACATCCGCCGCCACTGGCTAGATGAGATCGACCATCGCCTCGCGCGCCTCGAACGCAAGTCGAGTAAATAATGTCTGAGGATGGGGGTCATGCCTTTGCAATGATTGAAAAGCCTGCGTGCCTTATAATTTTCTTATCCGACCGTAAGGATTCAGAATGAGTTTTGAATACTCCCCCTATGTCCCACCCCTGATCGTTGCAACGCTGATTGCGGTCTGGGCTATCTTGTACATGTGGCCGCACCGCAAAAAGCGGGGGACCCCCATGCTGATGATGCTGGCAGCGGGCATCTTCGTGTGGACATTGGGATATGCGTTGGAAATCGCCGGCGTAGGTCTGGCGGCCAAGGTGTTTTGGGGCAAGGTGCAATACGTGGGGATCGCCACCCTCCCGCTGGCCTGGATGTTCTTTACGGTCCTCTACACCATCCCGTCCTACCGCATGACATGGCGGAACGTAATCTGGGTGATTCTGCCGAGTTTGGTATCGCTGGGCACACTCCTCCTGGTGGCAACCACCGAGCAGAACGGTTTGATCTGGAAAAGCTACAGGGTCCAGCAGTATGCTGGGTTTTCGGCGCTTGGCATAGACCACGGTCCTCTATTCACGGTCTATTGGGCCTACGCCATGCTCATGATGATGAGTGGGACCATCATATTGGTGCGCTCGTTGGCCCGCACGCGCGGCGCATTCCGCGGTCAGCGAACACTGCTCTCCCTCGCAGCCCTGGCGCCTCTCTTGGGCAGCGTCATTTATGTGGTTTTTAAAAGCGATCTCGACCTGACCCCCTTTGGATTCACGATCAGCCTGGTAGCCTTCGCATTGGCCAGCTTTGGGTACCGTCTGATGGACATTGCCCCCATCGCGCGTGATGCGGTCATGGATGCCATGCGCGAAGGCATGATCGTGCTGGATGCACAAGGCAATATCGTGGACATCAACAACGCGGCAGCCCGCATCATCGGCGTTCCTGCGGCGGACGCCATCGGACGTGAGGCTTCAACAGTCTTCCTGCCGTGGGCGCATCTGGTGGAGCGTTTCCGCGACCAACTCGAAGCCAAGGATGAGATTGTCATCGGGCACGGGGAGGCCAAGCGAAGGTACGAGGTTCGGATTTCCCCGCTGTACAACCAGGAAGAGCAGTTCGTGGGGCGCGTCATCCTGTTGCGCGCCATAGACGAAAGCGCCCCCCAGCCGCGCTTCGCGCCCAGCCCAGACTCGAATACACGTCCCCGCCCCAGTTCCTACACCAATACCATTCCGCTTGAGAGCACGGTGGCGGCCAAAACCAATCGACGGTGGGCAGGGCTGAAAAATTTCTACTACCCGCCAATCGATAAAGACCTACCCATTCCCCCAAACGTAAATCCGACCTGGCATCAGATCCGCGAACGACTCCTCACGATGGTTTTGAGGTTTGCGGCGACTGTGCGAACCATCGCCCTTTTGGTGACGATCTTGACCACGGCCCAGGTCACCGGCACAGATGCCGCCTTTAGCGTGGCTATTGTCTTTTTCTGGATCCTGGGACTGGCGCGGAACATCCAGTACGACCTGCGGGCAGGCGTATTCCTGGCCATGATCTACATCCTGGGGGTCATCGAAACGCTGAATTATGGTCTCTCGATGCAAAGCGCCGTTTTCTTCACGACCTTTGTCATCGTCTCGGCGATATTGCTCACCCGCCGTCGCGTGCTGCTCACCTTCACACTGACGCTCGTCACGCTGGGCACATTCGCCGCGCTGATCTCTACGAAAATATTCGTCCCGTTTCAAAAAATCGCCATTGGAACGCCTCTCCTGCAGACCCCGCCGCCCGAGGCCATCGGCCTGCTGGTTTTTGCGGCTGGCATGTCGGTCATATTGATTTTCGTCGTCATGCTGCTAGAAAACCTGAACAGCACCTGGCAGAAAGAGACACAGGCCTTCAACCTATTGCAGCAGGAACGAGATATGCTCGAACAGCGCGTGGTGGAACGCACCCATGACCTGGCCGAGGCGCGCGACAAGGCAGAGCGGACCAGCAGCAGCCTGCGCAAGTATTTCCGCGCCATCGAGCAAAGCGGCAGCACGATTGTCATCACCGACAAGAACGGCGACATCGAATATGCCAACCCCCGTTTCGAACAGACCACCGGATATTCCGTGGCTGAGGCGATGGGCAAAAACCAGCGCATCCTGAAATCAGGACGCCAATCCATCGAATACTATCGGAAGCTATGGAGCACGATCGCCTCCGGGCAGGTTTGGAACGGAGAATTCCAAAACCGCCGCAAGGACGGCTCGTTGTATTGGGAGTATGCCACCATTGCCCCGGTCGCGGATGCGCAGGGCGTCATCACCAACTATGTAGCCATCAAGGAAGACATCACCGAGCGCAAATCCACCGAAGAACAATTGCTGCGTCTTTCCCAGGCGGTGGAACAAAGCGGCAACACGGTCATCGTGATGGATCGCGCCGGCCTGATCGAATACGTCAACCCGAAATTTACCGAGGTGACCGGCTACGCCGCTGAAGATGCCATCGGTCAGTCTCCCATCACCCTGATGAACGGATTCGGCGCCGCGCCCGACTTCAGTCAGGACGAATGGTGGCTGACCGTCAACAGCGGGCAGATCTGGCATGGCGAGTTCCGCAATCACCGCAAGGACGGCAGTCTGTTCTGGGAGTCGGCCACCATCGCCCCGGTCCATGGCCGCGACGGCACGATCATCAACTTCGTGGAGATCAAACAGGACATCACCGAACAAAAGATCCTGCAGGATCAGTTGCAAAAACAGAACGATTACCTCTCCATCCTGCACCAGGTGACCCTGGACCTGCTCAATCGCCGTGAACTGGACGACCTCTTGCAGGTGGTGGTGGAACGTTCCGCCGTGCTGCTGGATGCACCCTACAGCGAGTTGATGCTTGAGGAAGATGGTGTTTTGGCAGTGAAAGCCTTTACGGCCAATCAAACAAACCTCAAGGGAGACCGCGTCAGCCGCGAGGAGGCCCGCCTCTCCTGGCTGGCCTACGACACGCAGGAGCCTGTCATCCTGGATGATTACTCCACTTGGGAACACCGCCGTGAGGTGTACCCATCAAACCTGCACGCTGTTGCCGACTTCCCAGTCATCGCAGGGGAGCGCTGCCTGGGCGTGCTCTCTTTGGGGCGTTCCCAACCAGACTATCGGTTTACCGCCCAGCAGACCGAAACCGGCATTCTGTTCGCCCGTCTGGTGGCGCTCGTGCTGGACAACCTCAGCCTGTATGACTCGGCCATGCGTGAGATTGCCGAGCGCAAGCGAGCCGAATCCCTGTTGCAGGAGAGCGAAGCGCGCTTCCGCCAGATCGTGGAGAACGCCAGCGATGTCATCTACCGTACCGATGCAAAGGGACACTTCACCTACGTCAACCCGTCGGCCCTCAAGGTATTGAACTTCTCCAGTGAAGGGGAGATGCTCGGCAGGCATTACCTCGATATCGCCACGCCCGAGTCCCGCACCCGTCTGAAACGCTTCTACGACCATCAATACCTGAGCAAGACCCGCAACTCTTATTACGAATTTCCCGCCGTCACCGTGGATGGACAGATCGCCTGGATCGGGCAGAACGTGCAGCTCATCATGGACGGGGACCAGGTGACCGGCTTCCAAGCCGTGGCCCGCGACATCACCAGCCTCAAGCAGACCCAGGAGGCCCTGGCTCTCTCCCGCGACCAGGCGCTGGACGCCAGCCGCTTCAAGAGTCAGTTGCTTTCGAGAGTCAGCCACGAACTGCGCACTCCGCTGGGCGGCATTCTCGGTTATGTGGAACTGCTCGAGTACGGAGCCTACGGTTCGCTCAACGCGGAACAGCATAACGCGACAAAGAACATCATTGAAAGTACGCAATATCTTACCGAGATGGTCAATGACCTGCTGGACGAGGCCCAAATCGAGTCGAAATCGCTCAGCCTGTACGAAGGACTCTTCCGCCCCGCAGACGTGCTCGAAAAAATCCGCGCCACCATGTCTGTACTGGCGGAGAAAAAGGGATTATCCTTCCATGCAAGTCTCGATCCCGACCTGCCCGATGAACTCTATGGCGACTTCAATCGGCTGCAACAGATCGTCATCAATCTGGGTGGGAACGCCGTCAAATTCACCGATAAGGGCGAAGTCAGCGTCCGAATGAAGAGACCGTCACCAGCGCAATGGTCCATCGAAGTGAGAGACAGCGGCGTGGGCATCCCTCCCGCCGACCGCGAGAATATTTTCGAGCCGTTCCGCCAGGTGAATAATTCCATCACGCGCGAGAATCGCGGATCAGGCCTGGGACTGGCCATCACCCACCAACTCGTCGAACTGATGGGCGGTCAGATCCGCCTTGAAAGCGAAGTCGGAAAGGGCAGTCTGTTCATCGTCACGCTGCCCATTATCAACGCACCCGGAGAATAATTCATGACCCAACGTTATGCCCTCGTAATCGAAGACGACCCCAAGTTGGGGGTGATCTACCGCACCGCCCTGCAACAGGCGGGATACGAAACCGACCTGGACGAAAACGGGAACCGCTACCGCGCCCTGCTGGATGCCCGCTGCCCCGATCTGGTCATCCTCGACCTGCACCTGCCCTTCGCCGCCGGGAGCGACATTCTCGACGAGATCCGCGCCAAATACCCCGAAACAATCGTGGCCATCGTCACCGCTGATTTCATCAAGGCCAGGAATCTCACCACCAAGGCTCACCACATCCTGATCAAGCCGGTCAGTGTGGCCAGTCTGTTGAAATTGGCCGAGTCAGTCAAAGGCTGAGCCCCCCGTATTCCGCCAAGAATGAAAAGGCATAGCCCTGACCCAGGGCTATTTTTATTTGGGTGATAAAATCAGGACAGGAGGAAGCCATGCCAAAAGCAATTGATGAACTGGTGCGCATGCACGATATCGAAACATTGTACGAACTAATGGCCGAGGATGAAGACTGGATGATCCAGCTCGACGCGGCCGAAGGGTTGGTCAAACTCAACGACCGCCGCGGATACGAATTCCTCGTCAGTGCCGCACAAAGCGAGGACGAAGAAGTGCGTGAAGTGGCCCGCGAGATTCTGGATTCGCCCGTCATGCGCGACATGAAGACGCAAATGGAAGCCGAGGCCGCCCGCGCGCGCCAGGTCCATTTCGAGACCGCGCACAAACGCCTGCAAAAAGGTGCAAAGGTTTTTCGCTACAAGATGGTCTATCTGCCTGCGGGCGAGATCATGAGCGAGGACACCCTGGGCGAAGGCTTCGACGTGCCCGCCCTCGACAATTTCGGCCTCGAAGGCTGGGAGGTGGTCAACATGCTGCCCCGCCGCAGCGCCGTGCTGGTGGGCAGCGTAGATGATCACTTCGTGGGTGCCTACTTCCTGCTTAAGCGCGAGGTCCGCCCCGACGAGGCCGCCGAACTGGAAAAGTAGGCCCCTGCTGGCAACTTTTTGGCCCATCGCGCATCTGAAAAGAAAAACCGAATTTGTGAGGTCCCATGCCGAAAAAGTCTTCCCGCCGCGAGCGCGCCTCGCGCAATAGTTTCAGCAAATTCATGCGCAATCCCCTGGTGGGTTTGGGCGCGATTGTGCTGCTGTTCGTCATCGTCTTCCTGATCGCCTCCTTGAGCGGTGGCAGCTCTGGAAATCTGCCCGCCGAGATCAGCGTACAGGAAGCCTACCAGAAGTACCAGCAGGGCGTCTTCCTGCTCGACGTGCGCCGACCCGACGAATGGGACATGTATCATGTGGCGAACACCGTCCAGATTCCGCTCGACGAGCTGTCCAGCCGCCTGAACGAGTTACCCAAGGACCAGCCCATCATGATTATCTGCCACTCGGGCAACCGCAGTGGACAGGCTCAAGCCATTCTTGCCCAGGCGGGATTCAACGCCACCAGTGTGGCAGGCGGCATGATCGCCTGGAATCAGGCGGGCTATCCGCTCGAAGGGCCACAACGGCCATAAGTTTTGACACCCCAAAGGTGACGTCGGGTTGACGTCACCTTTTTTATTTGGCTTGACAGGTCCTGGTTCCGCGATTACACTATTGAAAATGATTTTCAATATCAAAGAGAGCATTCCATGACCGCTGAACCCTGGCTGACCCAGTTACATGAAAACGGCTACCGCCTCACCGATGCGCGCCGCGCCGTGGTGGAAATCGTGGAGGGAGCCACGCGTGCGCTGGCACCTGTCGAGGTGTATGACCTGGCGCGCAAGAAATATCGCGCGCTGGGGCTGGTCACGGTCTATCGCACGCTGGAGAAGCTCGAAGAGTTGCACCTCATCCAACGCGTGCATCAGCCGCAGGGATGCCAAGCCTTCGTCTCGGCGGGTCACGGCCATCAGCACCTGCTGCTATGCCAGAGCTGCGGTCGCGTGGAATTTTTCGACGGCGACGACCTGGACGCGCTCACCCGGTTCATCGCGCAAAAGACCGGCTACCAGATCAATGAGCACTGGCTGCAACTCTTCGGCCTGTGCGCAGACTGCCGCCAAAACTAATTTCGCCATCCCCCGTGAAGAACGGGGGATAAAAAAGGAGTCAAAATGAAAAAGATTTTCAATTCCATTAATGTATTAATATTGCTGACATTCCTCCTCAGTGCCTGCGCCACCCCCGCCCCACAGACAGACACCGGCAAGCTGCAAGTGTTGGCAACCACCACCTTCCTGGCAGACATTACCCGGAACGTGGCGGGCAACCGGGCGCAGGTCGATTCGCTACTGCCGGTCGGGGCGGACCCACATGCCTACCAGGCGGCGCCGTCGGACGTAGCCAGGATCGCCAAAAGCAGGGTGCTGATCCAAAACGGCATCGAGTATGAGCATTTCCTGGGGTCGTTGTTGGAGAATGCGGGCGGCCAGCGGTCGATCATCACCGCCACGGATGGGTTGACACCGAATCAAATGGACAGCGAGGAGGCAACGGGACAGAAGGTCGGCGACCCGCACATGTGGCTGGACCCCGTGCTGGTCGTCACCTACGTGGAAAACATCCGCGATGGATTAATCCAGGCCGACCCCGCGGGCGCGGAGATTTACAAAACCAACGCCGATGCGTACATCGCGCAGCTCAAGGACCTGGATGCGTGGATTCGGGCGCAGGTGGAAACCGTCCCTGCCGAACGCCGCTTGCTGGTGACCAACCACGAGGCGCTGGGGTATTTCGCCCGGGAGTACGGATTTACCGTCGTGGGCAGCATCCTGCCGAGCCTGAGTTCCGAGGCCAGCGCTTCAGCGCAGGAGATTGCCGCTTCGGTGGATGCGATCAAGGCTTCGGGCGCGCCCGTCATCTTCCTCGGTGATGTGGAAAACGCCAAATTGGCCGAGCAGATCGCCTCAGAGACGGGTGTCAAAGTAGTCAACGACCTGCATCTCGAATCGATGACCGACGGTGCGCCTGCCGCCACTTATATCGAGATGATGAAATATAATGTCACGCGCATCGTCGAAGCGCTGAAATAAGCGGAAAGGTAAGGGCGGCCTGCTTCGGGTCGCCCAAAAATCGAAATGACACACACCCCTCATCGACTCGAAATCGAAAATATCAGCATCGGCTACGGTGACAAGATCATCTTGCGTGAGCTGAGTTTTCAGGTGCCGCACGGCGCGCGCGTGGCCGTGGTGGGACCGAACGGCGCGGGAAAGTCTACGCTGTTTAAGGCTCTGGTCGGCATCCTGCCGCTGCAAAGCGGACGCATCCTCATCCACGGCGAAGTGTTGGGCGCGCACAAGGATTGCGTGGCCTACATCCCGCAGCGCGAAGATGTGGACTGGCGCTTCCCCGTCACCGTCAGCGACGTGGTGATGATGGGGCGCTACGGACAGATGGGCTGGCTCAGCCGTCCGTCGAGCCACGACAAGGAGGTTGTGCAAAACAGCCTCGCGCGCATGGGCATCGCCGACCTGGCCTCGCGTTCCATCGGTCAGCTCTCCGGCGGGCAGCAACAACGCGCCTTCCTCGCGCGGGCTATCGCCCAGGAGCCGCACATTCTGTTGATGGACGAGCCCTTCACGGGCGTGGACGTCACCACGCAGGAGATGACCCTCAACCTGCTCGACCATTTGCAGGATCGGCAGGTCACGACCATCGTCTCGACCCACGACCTGAATCTGGCCGCCTCGCGCTTCGACCTGGCGCTGCTGATCAATCATCAACTGATCGCCTTCGGCACCCCGCAGGAAGTCTTCAAACAGGAGAATCTCCAGCGCGCCTTCGGGAGTTCGCTGCTGGTCATGGAAAACGGAACCATGCTGGTGGATGAATGCTGCCCAGGCGATGAGGAACACGAGCATCATCACACGGAGGCCCGATGAACTGGCTGCTCGAACCTCTCACCTATGAATTCATGCAGCGCGGACTGCTGGCCTCGGTCATCGTCGGCGTGCTGTGCGCGGTAATGGGAACCTATGTGGTGCCGCGCGGCATGGCCTTCCTCGGCGACGCAATGGCGCACGCCATCCTGCCCGGGGTCGCCATCGCCTACATCCTGCGCGGCGACCTGTTGATCGGCGCGGGCGTGGCGGCTGTGATCATCGCTTTGAGCATCGGCTTCTTCTCGAAGGAAGGCACGGTCAAGGAGGATACCGCCATCGGCATCCTATTCGCGGCGGCGCTCTCGCTGGGCGTAGCGTTGATCAGCACCATGCAAACCTACGCCGTGGACCTGAGTCATATCCTGTTCGGGAACGTGTTGGGCGTCAGCGTCTCGGACCTGTGGCTGATCGGCGGCCTCAGCCTGGGCATCCTGTTGATCGTGGTTCTGCTCTTCAAACCCTTCCTGGTCATCTCCTTCGACCCCGTGCTGGCGGCCACTCTGCGCCTGCCCGCCGAACTGCTGCGGAATCTCATGCTGGTGCTGCTGGCGCTGACCGTGGTGGTTTCGCTGCAAACCGTGGGCGTCAGCCTGGCAGCCGCCATGCTGGTCACACCCGCCGCGACGGCTTATCTCGTCACCCGCCGCCTCGCGCCGATGATGCTGGTCTCAGCCTTGATCGGCGCGGTCTCATCGGTGATCGGGTTATACATCAGCTATTACTTCAACATCGTTTCGGGCTCGTCGGTAGTGCTGACCGCCACGGCCATCTTCATGTTGGCCTTCCTGTGGAAACGGGTCCGTGCAAAAGGATAGGACCAACCTACCATCTGGATTTCGAGATGGCTTCCTTATAATGAACATATCATTTTCGCCAAAGTTCAAACAGGAGCCAACCTATGACCATTTTAGAGTTTTCCACCAAGATCGATAAACCCGTCGAAGCGGTCTTCGAGTTCCTCACCAACCTCGAAAACCAGAAGAAGTTGAGCCAGTACATCACCGGCATCGAGGTCAGCGAGCCGCTCAAGGTGGGCACGCGCTACAAGATCCAGACCACCACGATGGGTCGCACCGTCGAGACCCTGAATGAAGTGGTGGCTTTCGAGCCCAACAAGAAGTTCGGCGTCAAGACCTTTGCCCCGCCGCCCGCCTCGGATGTGACCAACACCTACCTGCTGGAACCAGACGGCAGCGGAACCAAACTGGTCCTGCAATTAGACGCCGTCCTCGTCCCTCCCGGAATGCCCAGCATGCCCGGCATGGAAGACATGATGAAGAAGCAGATGGCGACCACCTTCGAATCCGTCCTGGCCGCGATGAAGAAAGCCATCGAAGGGTAATTCTCTGTCCACCCTGTTCCCCGCGCCGTCCCCGGCGCGGGTTTTGTTTAATACGATAAAATACCCTCATGTCCAAACGTATTTCCGCCCTCGCCCTTCTTTCCCTCCTTCTACTTTCACTTCTGGCCTCGTGCTCCACTTTTTCCGCGCCACCCACTCCCACCCCAACTCCGCCGGCGACGTTGACTCCCCTGGCGACCCTCACGCCGTTGCCCACCGTGACTCCTACGGCCACCTTGGTCCCCGCCATTGCGCGGGCGGCGTACACGCTGAATGTGACGATGGACTACGACGCCCACACCTTGAGCGTGGACGAGGGCATTATCTACCCCAACCACACCGGCGGACCGTTGACGAGTCTCGTGCTGGCAACCGTTCCCAATCTGTGGGCAAACTGCTTCACGCTGACCGCCGTCAGCGTGGATGGGACTCCTGTCACGAATTACACGCTCAACGGTCAACGCCTGGACCTGCCGCTGCCTGCTCCGCTCGCCCCCGAAAAAATGGCAGGGCTTTCGATCCAGTACACATTATCCCTGCCGTATGCCGAACAGGAAGACCCAAGCGTCTCGCGTCCGCGCATCTTCGGGTACACCCGGGCGCAGACCAACTTGACGAACTGGTACCCGTTCGTGGTCCCGTACATCAACGGCGCCTGGGTCTTGCATGACCCTTGGTATTACGGTGAGCATCTCGTGTACGATGCGGTGGACTTCGAAGTCAACCTCAAGTTCACCAATGCCAATCCGCCCGTGGTGGCCTCCAGCGGCGCGCCGCAGCCCAACGGCGACTCGACCCGCTATACCCTTATAGCGGGACGCGCCTTCGTCTTCTCGATGAGCCGCGAGTTCAAGGTCGCCACCCAGCAGGTCGGGGATGTGACGGTTGCCAGTTATTATTTTCCCTCTTACGATGGCGGCGGACAGGCGGCCCTGCTCACCACGGTCCAGTCCATGCAAGTCTACAGTCAGCGCTATGGGCCGTATCCGCACCTGACCCTTTCGGCGGTGATGGGCGACTTCAACGACGGCATGGAGTATTCAGCCCTGTATTATCTCAGCCGTGATTTCTACAACCTGTACGACAACACCCAACAAAACTATCTGGTCTTCGTGGCCGCCCACGAGACCGCCCATCAGTGGTGGTTCGAGCAGGTCGCCAATGACCAGGCATTGCAGCCCTGGCTGGACGAGTCGCTGGCTACCTACTCCGAACGCCTTTACTACGAGAGCATCTCGCCCGACGTCGTGCCGTGGTGGTGGTCCTACCGCATCGACTTCTACAATCCGCAGGGCTTCATGGACATTCCCGTCTACGAAGGTCAGGGGTTCCGCCCATATACCAATGCAGTCTATTTCCGCGGGGCGCACTTCCTCGAAGATCTGCGCGGCCGCATCGGCGACGAAGCCTTCTTTGCCTTCCTACAGGATTACTTCCAGCAGGAGCGCGGCAAGATCGCCACACCCGAGGATTTCTTCCGCATCCTGCGTGCGCACACCAGCACCGATATCTCCGATTTGATCCGCCAGTATTTCCAAAACGTCTACTGATATGGCATCGCGGTCGTTCGCATTTCGAATCACGGTTGGATTACTCCTGCTGACCCTGCTGACGGGCTGCCTGCCCTCGGTGGGGATGTCTGCCCCTGTTCCCCAGCCCTTCCGCCTGGTGACCGTGGACCCCAACGCGACCGCCACCCCCACACCGTTCCAGCCCATCTCCAACTCGCCCGTCCCGACCTACACCTTCACGCCGCCGTCCAGCCCCACCCCCACGTGGACCTTCACACCGCTCCCGCCGACGGCCACAGACACGCCCCTGCCCATCCCGCCGACCATCCCGCCAGCCACGTCTCAGCCGTCCACGGGCAGCCGCACGCAGTACCTGTTCTACGTCAACTTCGACTATGCAGAGCGGACTCTCAGCGCCGACGAGACGGTCCGCTATTACAATAACACGGGCACGACCCTGAACGAGATCGTCATGGCCGTGCCGCCCAACCTGTGGACAAGCGCCTTCGTCCTCAACACCCTCGAACAGGACGGCGCGGCCCTGGCTAATTACAGCCTCGGCGGCGAACGTCTGACCCTAGCCCTGAATCAGCCGCTTGCGGCGGGGACGGTCACCACGCTTCATTTGACCTTCTCCCTGGTCATCCCGCCCAAGAGTTATGACGGCACCTTCGGTTACCTCGGCTACCAGGTCAACCTGACGGACTGGTATCCGTTCATTGTGCCGTACAGCGGCGGATGGATCCTGCATGACGCGTGGTCCTTTGGCGAGCATCTCGTGTACGACGCCTCGGACTTCGAGGTCAACCTCAAGGTTACAGACCCATCCATCGCCGTCGCAGCCAGCGCCCCGCCCGAGGCCAACGGCGAGTGGACACGCTATCGCATGTACGGCGCGCGCACGATCGTCTTCTCAGCCAGTGACCGCTACCTCATATCGGAATCAGCCGTCGGGGCGATCAAGATCCGCACTTATTACTTCGAAGGATTCGAGGGCGCAGGCGAAGGCATGTTGCAGGCGGCTGTCCAGGCGGTGGGATTGTTCAACGCCAAGTTTGGACAGTATCCCTACGACAGCCTGAGCGTGGTGCAGACCGATGTCCCCGATGGGCAGGAGTTCGACGGGCTGGTCTTCCTGGCGACCAA
>CALFXA010000249.1 GCA_937928015.1 uncultured Anaerolineales bacterium
CGGCGACCACCGAGATCTACACTCTTTCCCTACGCGACGCTCTTCCGATCTGCACTGCTCGAGTTTCTTCTGCTCGGGTGGGCCGCCCACGCCAGCGGCGAAACGATAAGGGACCTGGCTACGCCATTCTCAGCGCTCATTGCAGGCTTACTGCTGCTGACAGGTATCCTGCCAGCCGTGTTGCGTCCATCAGGCGTGCACACATTGGTGGCCTGCTTTGCGCTGGTCTTCGCCGCGCTGATAGTGGTGCCGTTCGAATTTCACGGCTTGCCTGCCTTTCGCCCCGGTATTCCAACCTATCAAGTCCTTTCCGCCGATGTGTTACTGCGCCTGCTCAATGGCTCGATCTTGATGGGCATGGCCGTCCACGTCAGTGCGCGTTTTCCGTGGCCCAATCCGCGCATCACCGCGCGCATGATCCTCATGGGGTACATCGCCTCGCTGGGATGGCTGGCCATCTTCCTGGCCTCGTCCCTCCCGTGGATTCGTATCCCCGCTGCGTTGCTTGTACTGGCCTGGTTCGTCTTCGTGATGGGTTTCTTCTTCTGGAACCTGTTGGCTGCCGCACGGGATACCAGTCCTGACGCTGCACGCAGCGCCCAACAAGCCCGTATCGTCTTCTTTAGCATCGCCCTGGCCGAGACTCCCCTGCTCCTGCGGCCGTTCACGATGGCTTTCGGGCTCAACCTCATCCCCTATAGCCTGGTCCTCGCCACACAACTTTTCGTCCCTGTGGGGATTTCCTACGCCGTGCTGCGTCACGACCTGTTCGGCATCGACCGTTTCCTGCGCCGCACACTGGCGTATGGTTCGGTTTCGTTGGCGCTGCTCATGCTCTATCTGGGGCTGACCACCGCGCTGACGGAGTTATTCGTCAGCGCTTCACGGCCGCTCGCGCCGCTCATCAGCCTGCTGGTGGCTGCCCTGCTGTTCGAGCCGTCGCGCCGTTTTATGCAATCCTGGCTTGACCGCCTGCTTTATCCCGACCGCTTGAACTTCCGCACCGCTGTGCAAGCCACGCAAGAAGCGCTGGCGCGCGCCAACCGCCGTGAAGAGATCATCCGCCTGTTGAATGAGGATTTTCCCACCCGTATCGGCGCGGAGTGGGCCGCGCTCAAACTCTTCCCCGAGCCCGACGCGCCGCCCGCTCACCTCACCCCAAACTGGAGCGCGCGTCTGGTGGCGGGCAGTGTCCCCCTGGGCGGATACTGGCTCGGGCCGCGTCGCGCGGGTCCCGCCTACGATACCGACGAGAGCAATCGTCTGCACGCGCTGACCAACCAGGCGGCCCTGGCCCTGGCTTACGCCAATGCCTATGAGTCCCTCTTCGCTTTGAATCAGACTCTCGAAGCGCGCGTCCGCGAGCAGACGGGCCAGGCGCTTGCCAACCAGCAGGCCATCGCCGCCTATCAGGAGCGGCAACGCCTGGCGCGCGACCTGCATGACTCGGTCACGCAATCGCTGTTCGGGCTGCATCTCATGGCGCGCGGACTGAAAGCCTCCGTGCCCGAGCCGCTCAAGCCGCAGTTGGCCGAGTTGGAAGGCTTGGCAGGCGGCGTGCTGCGTGAAATGCGACTACTGCTCGACCAGTTGCGTAACACCGCAGGCGAGGAGACCCTGGATTTAACGGAAGCCATCCAACGTCAATGTGACGAGTTGGCGCGCCGCACAGGCCCTGAAGGCGGACCGTTGCTCACCGTCCGCGTGGATGCGCCCCCATCGTTGATCCTGCCATCGGCCTTGGCCGACGAGGCGCTGTGGATCATCCGCGAGGCGCTGCAAAATATCCTCAAACACAGCGGCAGCCGCACCGCCCGTCTCAGCGTGACCCGCGATACCGCCTTGCATGTGACGATTGCAGACGACGGTGCAGGCTTCGACGAGGGCGCCGCGCCCACAGGTCACTACGGGCTGCGCGGTATGCGCGAACGCACTCTGGCGCTGGGTGGCGAATTCCAGGTGCAGAGCGCGCCTGGACGCGGTACCACGCTAACCTTCCGCCTGCCGCTGCCGACATCCTTGGCGAGGACCACATGATCAAAATCCTGATCGCCGACGACCATCCCATCGTGCGCCGTGGATTGCGCATGACCCTCGAAGCCGAAGCCGACTTGCAAGTGGTGGCCGAGGCCGAGAACGGCGCAAACCTGGCTGACTTGATCCGCAGACACGCTCCCGACGTGGTGCTGATGGACCTGCAAATGCCCGAGGTGGACGGCGTGCAGGTGCTCGAACAGACCCGTCCCGAATTCCCGAGCCTGCCGATCCTGATCCTGACCTCCTTCAGCGATGATGCACATCTGCATGCGGCCCTGCGCGCAGGCGCCAGCGGATTTCTTCTAAAGGAAATGGACGGCGATGACCTGGTGGCGGCGGTGCGCGGCGCGGCCAGGGGCAGGCCGCAGTTGCACCCCGACATCGCGCGGCGGCTGATGGCGCGCGCGCCGCTGCCCGACGATCCGCTATCGGCGTTGACTGAGCGCGAGCGCGAAGTGCTCAAACTCCTTGGGCGCGGCCTGAGCAACAAGGAGATCGCGTTCGACCTGACCCTGACCGAGATGACGGTCAAAGGCTACGTCAGCGACATCTTCGCCAAGTTGGGGGTCAGCGACCGCACCCAGGCTGCACTGACGGCGGTACGCTACGGGCTGGTCAA
Organism: uncultured Anaerolineales bacterium; assembly: GCA_937928015.1. GTDB lineage: Bacteria > Chloroflexota > Anaerolineae > Anaerolineales > Villigracilaceae > JACPVF01. Next base: position 2,657 of record CALFXA010000249.1, read on the forward strand.
GCCCGAAGAGTTATAAAATCCAGTAAATTTTGACAATTGGGTGGGCGGCGTCTGTTTGCCAAATCGAGACCGTCTTTTTGCGTCACCCACCAAAGAGGGGAATCCATTCCCCACCTACGCGGGTAAACAGGATGCATCTCCGCCAGTATGCTTGGGGTCATTCACGGAGATCCCATGGAAACCCACCTGTCTCTTGCCGTCCCTCATAAAACCTCAGGCCTCGAATTCCTTTGGCGCATGGCGCACAATCCGCTCGACGCACTGACCGATCTCGCGCGCGAACAAGGCGACATTGCCCACGTCAAGGTTGGCAGGCGCGAGATATTTCTGCTGGCGCATCCCGAGTTCATCGAACAGGTGTTGGTCAAACAGGCGCACAACTTCGTCAAGGGACGCGCCTTGCAGCGCGCGCGCATCCTGCTCGGCGAAGGCCTGCTGACCAGCGAAGGTCCCGAACATCTGGCTCAACGTCGCGCCTTGCAGCCCGCTTTCCACCGTCAACGCATGGAGGAATATGCCGCCGTGATGAGCTTCAGCGCGCTGAACGAGATGTCGGCCTGGAGCGACGGTCAACACGTGGATATGTCCGACGCGATGATGCGCCTGACCCTCGACGTGGCCCTGCGTTCCTTCTTCGGAGTCTCGCCCGAAGAGACGGCCGAACGTGTGCGCCGCTCGATGTCCATCCTGCTGCGCCTCTTCCCGCTGACGGCCCTGCCGCTGCCCGATTCCGCCCGCAGTTGGTTCCCCAACTTCAAGCGCGCCGCCGCTGACTTGAACGCCGTCACCGCCGAGTTGATTGCTCATCCGCAATCGAAACTAACGCAGACCGCGCTGGTCAATATGCTCAAACAGCACGGCGGTTTCAGCGAGGAACAAATCCGCGCCCACGCGTTGACCTTCCTGCTGGCAGGCCATGAGACCACCGTCCTGCTGCTGGCCTGGTGCTGGGACCTGCTCGCACATCACCCGCTTGTGCAGGGCAAACTCCAGGCCGAGATCGACTCCGTGCTCGGTGACCGCCTCCCCACTGCCGAGGATCTGACCCAGCTTTCCTACACCCGCGCCGTGGTCCAAGAGACCCTGCGCCTGCGCCCGCCCGCCTGGACGTTGGGCCGTCAGGCGCTACACAAGTGCGAGATCGGCGGGCAGGTCATCCCCGCAGGCGCTACGGTGTTGGTCAGCCCGTGGGTCACGCACCACGATCCACGCTTCTACGAAACCCCGCACGAGTTCCGCCCCGAGCGCTGGGAGAATAACACCTCACTGCCGCGCTACGCCTTCTTCCCCTTCGGCGGTGGAGAACGAGTCTGCATCGGGGAACACTTCGCCCTGACCGAGGCCAGCGTGGTCCTGGCGCTGACCGTCCGCCGTTGGCAGGTATTGCCGATACAAGAGCCTGCCCATCCGCAACCCAGCATCACCCTGCGCCCGCGCAAGAATGTTCAAGTATTACTCGAAAAAAGAAAATAATCCCACCCGAGACCCAACAAAGGAGTTCCCATGAAATCCATCCTCCGAACCACCCTCATTTCCCTGACCCTCGTGGCCTTACTGACCGCTTGCTCGATGAGCGCACAGCCCACCAGTGACCCGAACGCCATCAGCACCGCCGTGGCGGGTACGCAGCAATCCATGGCGCTATCCCAGGCTACCGTCAACGCCAACGTGCTGACCGCCATGCCCGCCACGCCTACGCCAGGCCCCACCGTCAATTATGTGACCATGACCGAAGACGAACTGGCCGCGCTAATCGACCAGGCCGTGGCCGAAGCCATCGCTGCCACCCAACAGACCACCGCCGCCGTCACGACCACCACCAGCGACAGTTCCGTCACCGCCGACGAAGTGACCTACGTCTACGATTATTACTATTACGCCGATTACTACGTCCAATACGCCGAAGACCTGATGGCGCAATATTACGCCTTATACTCCGACTTGGCTTATGAGATGATCGCCGAACTCAACGCCATCGAAGGCGAGCTCAACCAAATGAACGACACGCTTAGCTCTATCGACCAGTCGTTGCAAGAGATCAGCACTACGCTGCAGCAGGGTCTGGAAGTGGCGCAGTCCACGCTCGACCAACTCAACACTGCCGCGCAACAGGCGCAGGCCAACGCCACCGAGTTGAAGTCGCAGGCGCAGGATATGCTCTCCGTGCTGCAAACCGACCAGCAAAATCGCCTGAACCAGATTGGGCAGGTCCAGCCGAGCAACATCCCCACCGACAAGATCTCCGCCCTGCAAAGCGGATTCACCTTCATCGATGCGGCCAAGTCCGCCATGGGCGACGATAAACTCTCGCGCGACGAGTTGATGAACCTGGCTCAACTTGGCGCGAACGCCCAGGCGGGCTTCCAACAATTCGGCGGTGCAGGCGGGTTGGGCAACGGCAATTTGGACCTGAGTCAGTTCAGCGCCAAATTCAGCGAGATCACCACCCAATTCGCGCGCGGACAGATGCCCCAGGCGCGCACCAACCTCGATGGTTTCGAGCGTTCGCTCGGGCAACGTCCCAATGGTGGCAATCTGCCGGGCGAAGCGCCCAATCGCCCAGGACGGCCGTAATCATTCGGTCTGCGTATCGTCAAAGGGCAAAAATCAATCCGCCGAGACGGAGGAGTCGTCTCGGCGGGTCCTGTTTCCTTTCTATTTTAGGGGATGTTTACTAATTCGTGGACTGGGTCGGCTGGGCAGGCGGCTGACCGTTCTGACCAGGGACGCCCATCGGGCCGCCCTGCGGAGCGGGCATCACACTGTGAACGGCATCCATCACGTCCTTGAAGTCCACGCCCGCGGAGGTGGCCAGGTCTTGCAGGGTCTTGCCCGAACTGAGGGCGGAGGATACTTCATCGGAGGTCATGCCGAGGACCTTAGCCGCAGCCGCGATGACGTCATCGGTGAGGGGCATGTCGCCACGCTTGCCGTCAGGTCCGCCGATACCAAGTCCGAAGCCGTGCCCATCGATGTAGCCCTTGTCGAGGCCTTCCAGCAGCCAGTCGGCTTTGTCCTGGGTCATCGTGCCGTCGGTGACGGCCTGCGCGATCTGGGTGCGCATGTCTTCGACGCGGGCCGCGCTGATCGCGTCCTGCACGTCCTGGATGTCCACGCCCGCGGAGGTCGCCAAGTCTTCAAGGGTCTTGCCGCTCTGCATCGCGGAAGAGAGTTCATCGGCCGTCATGCCCAGCACCTTGGCGGCGGCTTCCAGTTCGGTCTGGCCGAGGAAGCCGCGCCCGCCGTCCGGGGGTGGATTTCCCTGCTGGCCTGTGGGAGCGTTAGGCGTGCTCGTCTGCGCGTACGCGTTAGTGACGGCCACGGCTCCGAAGACCATCATCACAGCCAACAGGCCGCCGATCAGGAGCATTATCTTATTTTTCATCCTTTTACCTCTTTCTCTGAATTGGTTGAAGCGCCTTCAACCTTGACGCCATGATATTCCCCCCGTGTTAGCGCCTTGTGACCGACTTGTAGGGAAATTGTGTAGGGGAATCAAGCGCCCCGCAGAAATGCGGGGCGCCGAGGGGTGCTTTTATGCTTTCTCCACGGGGAACTGGATCTCTGTCACCGTGTCAGGGTCGGTCTGACTCCCGTTCTTTGCGATCTCGAGATAGACCTCCCGGCACGGGCCGACGATACGGTAGCCGTTCGCCTCGATCCATTTCCCGAGGGCGTTATAGGCCTCGCCGATGGTGACGAAGGGGCCGTGGTGGATCGCGCAGGCCAGCGTGGCAGCAGGCAGGGCGCGCACCTTCACGCGGCGGGACTCGGTCAACGCATCCGTGATCGGCTCGCACACCTCGAGGTCCCAATCGCGTTCCTTGAAATCCTCGTCATGGTACAGCGTGAAGCAGGCGCCGCTCGGGCGGACGTGCTGTGCCGCCAGGTACCCTTCCAGTTCATCCCACAACCCACCTTGTTCGGGTGGCGTCGGGACCACATCCCGCACGGACGCGACCTTGACCGCCTCCATGCTTTTGATGACGACATCATACTTCGACATTTCATCCTCCAATTCGATTTGACCCAGCCACGCCTCGATGCGTCGCAACCGCTCCGCCTCTTCCTGGACCCTCTGGCGGGCCTCCGTTTCCCGCAGTTTCAACATCCCCCGCATCTGCTCCACGGACAGTCCGTCGTCGAGGAGACGGCCGATCTCCTCGAGTGAGAAGCCCAGTTCCTTGAGCGCCAGGATGCGGTGAAGCACCGTCAACTGGCTGAACAGGTAGAAACGATACCCCGTGAAGGGATCCACCTCGACGGGTTTGAGCAGGCCCATTTCGTCGTAATAACGCAACGTTTTGACCGAGACACGACTGAGTTTGGAAAAGTCACCGATACGTATCATGCGGAAGCCTCCGATGGAGGTTATACACCCTCCTGTTGGAGGAGAGTCAAGAGGAATATGCCATTTTTCACTTGACCCTCCCCCTTTCCCGTTCTACAATTCAATTGTCTGAACCGTAAAAAAACTCTCACCAGGAGACTGAAATGCCCGATTATTTATTCAGAGGCGCGCTTAAGGAACTCGACCCCGACGTGTACGAGCTGACCCAGTTGGAGGCCGAGCGCCAGGCGCGCAAATTGATTTTGATTGCGTCCGAGTCGACCGCGCCGCTGGCCGTGCGCGAGGCACTTGGCTCGGCCTTCCAGAACATCTACGCCGAAGGCTACCCCGACGAGGACACGCGCTGGATGAGCGAGGACGAGATCCTCGATTACCCCGCCCGCCTGGGACAGTATCGCCGCAGCGGCGACCCGCGCTATTACAAGGGCGTGGAGTACGCGGACGTGGTCGAGGCGCTGGCCCGCCGCCGCGCGGCCGAGACCTTCGCTGCCAACGGTTACAGCGCGGACCAGATCTACGTCAACGTGCAGGCGCTTTCGGGCGCACCCGCCAACAACGCCGTGTACCAGGCGTTGATCCCGCTGGGCGAGACCATCATGGGACTCAACCTGCTGCATGGCGGACATCTCTCGCACGGCTCATCCGTCAACCGCTCGGGCAAATGGTTCAAGGCTGTGCATTACACCATCGACCAGAACGAGCGCCTCGACTACAACAAGATCCGCGAGCTGGCGCTGGAGGCCAAACCCAAGTTGATGATCGCGGGCTACTCCTCTTATTCGTGGGTGCCCGATTGGAAGAAGTTCCGCGAGATCGCAGACGAGGTCGGCGCGTACTTCCTGGCCGACATCTCGCATATCGGCGGACTGGTGGCGGCGGGCGTGGTGCCTTCGCCCATCGGCTACGCCCACGTGGTGATGTCCACCACGCACAAGAGTCTCGACGGCCCGCGCGGCGCGGTGTTGATGACCACCTCGGCCGACATCGCCAAGAAGATCGACAAGGCCGTCTTCCCCGGTGAGCAGGGCGGACCGCACGTCAACGTGTTCGCTGCCCTGGCATTGACCTTCAAGCTGGCGCAGACCAAACAGTTCAAGAAGCTGCAGGAACAGACCCTCAAGAACGCGGCCGCCATGGCTGACCAGTTCACCAAGCGTGGACTGCGCGTGCCCTTCGGCGGCACCGACACGCACCTGGTCAACGTGGACACAACCTCGGTGCGCGGTGAGGACGGCACCAAGTTGAGCGGCGACCAGGCCGCGCGTATCCTCGATATCGCAGGCATCGTGGTCAACCGCAACACCATCCCCGGCGACAAGAACTCGATGGACCCCAGCGGCATTCGCCTGGGCACGCCGTGGATCACGCAGCGCGGCTTCAACGAGAAGATGACCCGCGAGTTGGCCGACATCATGGCCGACGTGCTGCTGGCCTGCGCGCCGCACTCGGTGGACACCGTGCGCAAGGGCAAACAGCGCCGCGCCAAGGTCGATTTCAACGTGTTGAACAACGCCAAGCTACGCGTCCGCAAGCTGACCGAGAAGGCGGGCATCGATTACAAGTTCAAACCGAGCGGCTATCCTCATTTCTATTACATCGATGACATCCCCTCGCCCCAAGGGAGAGGGAAAAAGGGTGAGGGTGTGACCGCCGTGTATGAACTGAGCGGCGACCGCGTGCGTCAGATGCTCGATTACGTGGTCTCCTCTGATCTCTCGGTGCTCCAGCCTGGGACGAGTCAGGCCACCGAGATCTCCACGCCCAAGGGCAGGGTCAAGGGCACGCTCACCAACGTGGATGACACGTTCTATCAACTGGCTGTTCCCGCTGCCAAGGCCAACATCGTCGCCACCTGGCTGCGCGACCTCTCGGATGGATATACCTCCTTCAACCTCGACGGCAGCAAGGACTTCAGCACCAAGCGCATCCCCGGGCCGTTCTACGTCAGCGAGGTGAAGGGGCGACCCGACGGGTCGCCCGTACCGGGGAAGGCCGTCAGCGAGGACAAACCCTTCTTTATCGGAACCCTGCCCACGTCGAAGAAGGCGGCGTTGCCGTCCTTCGAGTGGCAGGAGCCTGCCGAGGTGCTGCGTCGCACGTCGCTGTATGAGGTCCACAAAAACAGCGGCGCCAAGCTCATCCCCTTTGCGGGTTGGGAGATGCCCGTCTGGTACACGTCGGTGGTGGAGGAACATCTCGCCACGCGTCAAGCGGCGGGCCTGTTCGACGTCAGCCACATGGGCGCCTATGACGTGCGCGGCGCGGATGCGGCCTCCTTCCTCGACACGGTCTGCGGCAACGACTGCGGCGGACTGCTGCCCGGCGAGAGCCTGTACACGCACTTCCTGACCCCCGAAGCAGACGTGATCGACGATACGCTGGTCTATCGCCGCGGCTGGGACAACTACCTGGTGGTGGTCAACGCCTCGAACGACGACAAGGACCGGGCATGGCTGGAAAACGTGCGTGATGGCAAGGTGTGCATCGACGCCGCCCGACCGTGGGCGCGGACGTACGGCTACAACGCCGAGATCCGCAACCTGCGGGACCCGAAGGCTGGTTCCGCCATGCGGGTCGACATCGCCCTTCAGGGACCCAAGAGCCGCGACACGCTGCTGGCAATGGGCGTGGACGATGAGACCCGCGCGCGCATCATGAAGCTCAAACGCACCGAGCTGTGCGACGCCGTGGTCGGTGGTTTTGACTTGATCGTCTCGCGCACGGGCTACACGGGCGAGAAGATGGCCTTCGAGTTGTTCGTCCACCCCGACCGCGCGCCCGAGTTCTGGATGGCGGTCATGAAGGCGGGCGAGAAGTTCGGCGTCAAGCCTATCGGCCTGGGCGCGCGCGACTCGCTGCGCACCGAGGCGGGACTTCCGCTCTACGGCCACGAAATGGGACTCGGGTCAGGCAAGTTCGGGAATCGGGATTTGGGAGTCGCGGAAGGCGGCTTCGGCTCCTACGTCAAGACCTACAAGCCGTGGTTCATCGGGCGCGAGGCCTATGTGGCGCGTGAGAAGGAACGCAAGGCCGTGACCGTGCGCTTCCGCTTCGATGACCAGCGCGTGCGCATGGCTCACAACGGCGACCCCGTGGTCAACGCCAGCGGCGAACGCATCGGCTGGGTGACGTCCTGCGCCATCGACGGCGAACGCTTCCTGACGGGACAGGCCTACCTCGATCTGGCCTCCGCCGCCGAAGGGACCGCGCTAGGCATCTTCCAGGGTGGGGTCACGGACCGCCCCGCCACGCCTGCGAAGGTGGTGAGCAGGTTCCCGAAGTTGTAAAAGAAAGAGGAAAGAAGGACGGCTTGAGGAGGCAGGCCGTCTTTCTTTATTTTGAACAAACTGAATAAGAAAACCCGCTTAGCTTAGGCTGGCAAGGCCCGTTTTCACGGGGCCTTGCACTTGTGTACATTTGTGCATATAATAAACTACAATGACTTATCAATGGGACCCTAATAAAGCCAAATCGAATCTAAAAAAGCACGGCGTGAGTTTTGCGGATGCTGTCGGCGTTTTTGAAGACGAAAACGCCATCACCATCGAGGATGAGCATCCCAGCGAGAGTCGCTTCATCACCATTGGCAGGGATTTCCTGCGCCGCGTTCTGGTCGTTGTTTACACGTTTCGAGGCGTCATCATCCGAATTATTTCCGCGCGGAAAGCAACCGCACGTGAAAAGAAGATTTATGAGGAACAACATGAAGAAGGAATATGATTTCAGCAAAGGCAAGCGCGGAGCCGTCGTCCGTACGCCGAAGGGCAAGACCCGCATCACCATCCGCATCGACGACGACATTCTGGAATGGTTCCGCGGCGAGGTCGAAGCGGCAGGCGGCGGAAGCTACCAAACATTGATCAACAACGCCCTGCGTGAATACCTGAATCAGCAGCAACAGCCGCTGGAAGAACTACTTCGGCGGGTGGTGCGAGAAGAATTGAAAAGCGCTTCCGCCTAAAACAAAAAATCCGAAGTCGAGAGACTTCGGATTTTTTGCAAGATAAAATCTCACGGGAGGACACATGCAAATTCTGGATTTTCTTCCCTTCCCATTTCTATTTGGCCTTTTTGCTCTATGCTGGATATTGTTCCGTTCACGCAGGCGCGGTAGGAAATACCTGCTGTGGCTTTCCCTATTTGGATTGTATCTACTGGCGCTGCTCAATGTGGATTTCTTTCCCATCCACCTGCCCGAGAATTGGCCGCACAATTTGAATTGGGAAGACACCTTGCTTACCTTGAGAACGGTCCACTGGATACCGTTCGATTATGGTCCGTTCTGGTTATCCACGGATAGGTTCGTCAGTGCTACCAGGGACGTGCTTGGGAATATCCTGCTGACCATTCCCTTCGGCTTTTTTCTTCGCCCATTTCTCACAAGCAAGAGGAAAATCCTGTTAGGGGCACTGGGTGTGGGGCTGACCCTGGAAGGCGTCCAATTGGTATTGAAGCTGACCTTTGGGTTATATCTCCACTCGGCAGACATGACCGATGTGTTGACGAACGCACTGGGTGTTATGCTCGGATATTTACTGGCCTCTGCGGTTCCGCACAGACATTAGTACCATTCCACCCCTTCATCTGCACCGAAAAGCGGGTAAACTCCTGTCCATTCAACTCCCATTTTAGAGGTCAGCATGAAGCAGTTCAAAACTACCCTTTACGCCCTTCTCGGCATCTTCGGCATCAGTTTCTTTTTTGGGTACGTCTTCTTTGCCATCGGCATGGGCAGCCTGTTCACCGAGTTGAACCAGGTGGCGCGTCCCTTCGTGTGCGGCAATCAGCCGCTGGAGGTCGAGCAATACGTCAACAGTTACCGCCCAGGCGAGACCAGTTGGTCGGTCCAGGCCTATTGCGTCACCGAGACAGGCGAGAAAGTGGAACGCACGGGCTGGGTCCAGCTCGTGGCGGGGCTGATCTACAGCATCCTCCCGTTCATGGTCCTGTCCGTGCTGGCGCTGCGCGCTATGTCCGCGCGAAAAAAGCAGGAGCAGGAGTATCCCAGCCTGTTGAACGTCCCTGCGTCTCCCTCCCCGTCCGCCTGGGATTTCTCCCAGCCCGAACCTGTCTCCGACTCGATGGAGAAAAAGCTGGAAAAGCTCAAACATCTGCGCGACGCGGACCTGATCAGCGCCGAAGATTATCAGAAGAAAAAAGACGAGATTTTGAAGAACCTGTAGGCCCCTCAGGCCAGGATTCCCCTCAGACAGGGCAGGAACGTCATCCTGTCCTGTCTGGTTTTAAAACAAGTACTGACTCGTTTGCAAAAAGGTACTGACTCGTTGGGAAAGATGTACTGACTTGTTGTATCGGGTGCGCTTCTTACCCTCGACTGACTTTGAGTAAATCTTCACAAGAACCCCACAAATTCTGGATAGGTTTGAAACAATCGCCTGGTATCCTTTTTACGCACACTGGAGGCGCAATGGACAGGCATCAATTCTTTATCGGAATTCAACGGGCAGGGATCGGATTTTTGCTCCTGCTGCTCCTCGCCGCCTGTGGAAGCGCCACCCCCACAGTCCAGCCTGAACTCTCCTCCGCGCCCCTGGACCTGGGATTGGTCGCCGTTTCCACGGCCTCATCCACACCGACCAACGCTTCGTCTCCCACCGCCACCTCGACCTTAGCCGTCACATCCACACCCGACCTTGCCACGCCCACCTCGATCTGGCTCAAGGAATACTCGCCTTACATCCCCTGCGCCGACTCGGCTTTCATTCAAGATGTGACCATCCCCGAGGGGACCGTCCTCGCCCCGGGCCAGACCTTCGTCAAGACCTGGCAGTTCAGGAACACCGGCAGTTGCACTTGGACCACAGACTTTTCACTAGACTTCGTCAAAGGTGAAGACATGGGCGGGGAAGACATCAACATTAATCGGATCGTGCGAATTAAGCGCAACGGATACATATCCATCACCCTGACCGCCCCCGAGGAACCTGGTGATTATGTCGGCTACTGGCAGCTCCAGGATGCGTACGGCATCAACTTCGGCGACAAGGTTGCTGTCCACATCGTGGTAGTTGCACCGACACCTACGCTCATTGCATATCCGTAAAAAAACAGGCTCACCTATGCAGGTGAGCCTGTTCGCTTTGAAACTTGTCAGGGCAGATTGAAGGTCCGTACCAGGAAGACGGCCATCTGCGCGCGAGTGACAGGCACAGCGGGACAATAGTTCCCGCCGCCACAGCCGCCTGTGATGGCTTCCGTTGCCAATTGCTCGATCCACCTGTCGGCCCAATATCCCAGAGGCACATCCCCAAACATCGTCCCTGAAGCATCGGGCGGCGCGTACGTGCTGCCGTGCTCCGCGCGCAGCAGGAAGACCGCCATCTGATCGCGGGTCACAACCAGGTCAGGACAGAAGTTTCCATTGCCACAACCAGTAGTGATGCCCTCCGTCGCCAATTGCTCGATCCAATCTGCGGCCCAATAATTGGATGGCACATCCCCGAACATGGCGCCTGTTGCAGTAGGCGGCGTGTAGGCTGATCCGTGAATGCCACGTAGCAGGAAAACCGCCATCTGTGCGCGTGAGACGTTCGTCTCTGGACAGTACAGGAGCGGACTGGTCGAACATCCACCCGTGATACCTGCATTATATAAACGCTCGATGTATGAAGCAGCCCAGTAATCCACCGATACGTCCGAGAAGATGGTACTCCAACGGTGGTAGAAGATGTTGAGCAATTCCACGAACTCATCCGTGGCCTTCTGGCTGCCCGCCACGCTGGGGTGGTCATCGCCAGAGGGGTAATACAAAGTGTTCATCCCCGCGGTGAAGACGTGTTCGATGGCCCCATTGGAATAACGATGGTGGTTATTCGGCCCCGTCAGCACGTTGTAGAAATCGAAGACCGCCACGTTGGTCTTGGTGTAGTTATTATCGGCCAGCCAGTCGTTCATCAGCCATTGGTTGAAGGCGCGCGCGTTGGCGGCGTAGGTGCCATCCTGAAGGGGTGGCGCGGTGATGACGATGAACAACTTCTCGGGATGCGCACCGAAGTAGGCCAGAATCTGGTTGTAGACGTACTTGGCATGACCGACCGTCAACCAACCGTCAGCGGAAGGCGGATCAGTGGGATTGCCCTCCAGCGCCGAATTCGGGAAGCAGGACTTGAACATGATGATCTGGTTCTCGCCGCCCGGGTCGGTCAGGGTACGGGTATAGGACGAGTGCTGTCCACTCTCGTTGAACAAGGCATCCATATAGGTGGATGTGTCGGCCGATGTAAACCACTCGGTCCAGTTGGGGATGTCGGTGCGGTCGCCGATAGTGTTCGGCCCCCAGCCATAGTTCGTGTCGCTGACGAAGTAATTGTTATCCGAGAGCGCCTGGCCCAACCCCCCATAACCGTCGGCCAGCCAGTTCTGGCCCGTGGAATGATGGATGAAGATGAGCTTGACCGTGTGCGAGGGTGGAGTCGGGTCGAGGGCCGTCGCCGAGGGCGTCCCGGCCCTCACAGGCTGACTCCAAGCCAGCGCGAGAGCGGCGATCAGCAAAAGCGAAAGAACACGGAAGACGAGCTTGCTTGCGGACATGGGTCCCTCCCAAAATGAGAAATACTTCACAATCGATGTCCCCACTATACAGGATTCATCTCCCTGCAAGCCATTACAGAATTCTTAACTGTCCCAAAAAAGGTGGGACATAGGTACTAAAAAGGGACAGCGCTCCCTATTTTCGGGAGCGCTGTCCACTAGTCAGAATATTATGGCAGATAGAACGTCCGTACCAGGAAAACCGCCATTTGTGCACGGCTGACAGGGGTGGATGGACAGTAATTCCCACCGCCGCAGCCTCCCGTAATGCCTTCCACGGACAGTTGCTCGATCCATTTGTCAGCCCAGTAGCCCAGCGGCACGTCACCGAACATGCTGCCTGTTGCAGTTGGCGGAGCGTATGTCCCACCGTGCCTGGCGCGCAGCAGAAAGACCGCCATCTGGTCGCGAGTCACTACGGTCTCGGGACAATAGTTGCCATTACCGCATCCACCTGTGATGCCCTCAGCCGCCAATTGCTCGATCCATGCACCTGCCCAATACCCTGCGGGAACATCGCCGAACATGCTCCCGGTCGCAGTGGGCGGCGTGTAGGCTGATCCGTGGATACCGCGCAGCAGGAAGACCGCCATTTGCGCGCGCGTGACGTTCGTTTCAGGGCAATACATCATTGGGCTGGTCGAACATCCGCCCGTGATGTCCGCGCTGAACAGACGCTCGATGAACTGCCACGACCAGTAATTGGTAGGCACGTCGGTAAAGGTGGTCGTGCGGACGCTATAGCTCTGGCCCGTGTTGAAGTTCCCGTTGCCCGCGCCCGACCCACCCAGCGAATGCGAGAGCAGGTCGAAGATGGTGTTGTCGTCCACCAGGTCGAGGCGGATGGTGCCACTGCCCGTGCCTGCGTCCACAATGACGAGGTAGTCCGCGCCCGAGCCTATGATGCTGTTGACAACGGGACCCGTCAGCCCGCTGACGGTGGGGACGAAGTCGGTCTCGTCTACTCCCGTGACAGGCTCAGAGAAGGTGACGGCAAAGGTCACTGTGGGACCAAGTGTGGGGCTGGGGTTGGCGCGATTGATGGACTGCACCGTGGGGAAGGAAGTGTCAGTCACGTTGTAGACCTCTCCGCTGGTGTAGGTTCCGTTACCGGCCCCCACGCCGCCCAACGGATTGCCCGCTGTATCGACGATGGTGTCGTCGTCGATCACGTCCAGGCGGATGGTGCCCGTACCGCTGCCCGTGCTGACATGGATGGTGTACACACTGCCCGAGCCTGTCCAGCCCGTAACCACCGCACCGCTGACACCGACCTGGGTCACCGTAAAGACGGATGGCCAGGGGAAATAGACATTCTCCGAAAAAGTAACGGTGAAGTCCACGCTGGCGGCACTGGTGGGATTGGGACTGGCCCGTTTGACGGAAACCACCGTCGGCGGGGTGGTGTCGACCGTGGAGCCGGTCATGCCGTAGGCGGCCAGGTAATCCGCTTCTTTAATCAGGGTCCCGCCATTGTTGACATTCGTGAATCCGCCGCCCACCAGCAGGTCTGTGCCCTGTATCGCCAGCGCAAATACATTGGAATTGAGTGAGCCGTTATTCGCACCATTGTCGCTGAGCGGGGCCCATGTGGAACCGTCCCATTTGGCGATGTAGTCGGCAGCGGAGGTCACAACATTATTGATACGCAGGTTGGTGAAGTAACCACCAACGTACACATCGCTGCCCCTGACCTGGATGGCGTTCACTCGATTTCCGCAACCAACACAGAATATGCCATCGTTCATGCCATTATTGCCTAATGCCGACCAATCGGTGCCGTCCCATTTGGCAATCAAGTCGGCGGCATTGAGTACCGTACCGTGGTTGTTTACATTATTGAAGATGCCGCCTGCATACACATCGGTGCCGCTGATGGCGATGGCCTGCACGCCCTGGTTGAGCGAGCCGTCACCCGCGTTGTTATCTCCCAGGGCTGACCAATTGGCGCTGTCCCATTTGGCGATGTAATCGGCGGCGGCGAGCCCGGCAGCATCGGTGAAATATCCACCCGCATAGAGATTGTGCGAGGCATCCACAGCCAGTGCGGCCACGGAACCATTCAATGCGCCGTTGCCCGCGCCATTGTTCCCCAACGCAGACCAGGTCCCCGTCAGGGTATCCCACCTGGCTAGGTAATCCGCTTCGGGGATGGGGGTGCCACCATTGCTGACATTGGAGAACCCGCCGCCCACATACAGGTCCGTGCCGTCAGAAGCCAGGGCTATGACAACGGAGCCGCCTGGCAGGGCCCCATTGCCTGCTCCATTGTCACCCAATGCGGACCAATTTCCCGTCAGGGTATCAAATTTAGCGACATAATCGGCGGTGGATAGGGTCGTGCCCTTTTCCCTGACGTTGGTGAACTGACCGCCCACGTACAGGTCAGTGCCAATCATTGCCAGGGCATAGATAGGTCCGTCTAATGAACCGTAGCCCGACCCGCCATCTCCCACCGCAGACCAGTTCACGCCGTCCCACTTGGCGAGGTAATCGGCTTCTGGAATGTTCACGCCGTGATTCGAGATGTTGCTGAAATAACCACCGACGTAAACGTCGGTCCCGTCCACCAACACCACATTGACCCTGCTGCTCGAATAGCCATTGACCAATGCGCCGTTGGCGTCCTTGCTCAACTCAGACCAATGTCCGCCATTCCACTGAACCAGGAAATCGCCTTGAAGCAAGGGCGTTCCATTATCGACCGGGTCGTAAATGGAACCACCCGCCAACAGGGTACCGTTTTGCAAAGCCAGCGCCAGGATTGCCGAGCCACTCCTTGAGAATACGCCATTACCTGTGCCATCATCCCCAATGGCAGACCAATTGCCCGTCAGGGTATCAAATTTTGCGATGGCATCCGCGGTGGGCAGGGGGGTCCCATTGTTGTTGACATTGTAAAAGAATCCGCCCACGTACACATCCGTGCCGCTCACCAGAATGGAGTTGACGTAATTATTCAATGAGCCGTTATTAAGACCATTGCTGCCCAATGCATGCCAGTTGGAACCATCCCAACGTACGATCCAATCTCCCGCAGTGAGGGGTGTGCCATTATCGCTCACATCAGTGAACTGTCCGCCCACATACAGGTCCGTGCCGCTGGCAGTCAGCGTAAAGACTATGCCGCCGATGGGACCCTCCCCTGCGCCGTTGCTGCCCAACGAGGACCAATGAGTCCCATTCCACTGGGCGATCTTATCGGCAGCAGTTTGCGGGATGCCGCCGTCGTTGACGTTCGAGAAATTCCCGCCCACATAAAGAGTTCCGTTATTGTAAGCCAGCGAACTGATGTAGGATCCACCGGCAAACGAGCCATTGCTGGAACCGTTATCACCCAATGCGGACCAGGACGAGCCATCCCATTTGGCGACGTAATCAGCGGCGGTCAAGGTGGTGGTACCGTTCTTGACATCGGTGAAACTTCCGCCCACGTACAGGTCCGTGCCGTTGACGGCGAGGGAGGATACGTCACTATTAAGCGAACTTCCGCCCGCGCCGTCATTGCCCAAGGCCGACCAGGTCGAACCGTCCCATTTGGCGATGTATGCCCCGCCCACAATCGACTGGCCGCTTGAGTTGAACGTGCTAAACAAACCACCCGCATACAGGTCCGTGCCGATCATGGCCAGCGAAGTGACGTCGTTGCTCAATGCGCCATTACCGTGCCCATCGCTGCTCAAGGCGGACCAGTTCACCCCATCCCATTTGACGATGTAATCAGCCTCGGGGATATTGGCCGCGTCGGAGAAACTGCCGCCGATATACACATCCGTGCCGTCCACGAGGATGGTGCGCACTCTCCCGTCGATGACGCCGCCGCCGTCGCCGAGCGCCGCCCACGTCCCCGCAGGGACCGAGGCCGCAGGCGTAAATACCGGACCCTTGAGCGGGTCCAGTTGGACACCGTACCCCTGAAGGTCGAGCGTGCCGCTGACGCCCGCTTTCAAGTTGAGCGTGCCATCTGGATTTAACATCCCTGCGGGCGACGCATCCTGCGCCGCAGAGGCAGAGTCCGCCGCTTTGGCTTGGGCCGTCCCCATAGGGGAAAGGACGCTGAAGGTCAGCGCCAGTAATAATACAAATGTGAAGAGTCTATTTTTCATTTCTTCTCCTTTACTGATGGTCACACAATATCAGCGCGCCATTTGCAATTGAATCTCTTCGACGATGGAGCGCGCCTCCTCGTAGCTGCTATTATGCAAAGCACGATATGCGCGGACGGCCTTGAGCGTCTCTCCCTGTTTGAGGTATTCGAGCACCTCGGCATCGGCTACCGGCGGCCCAGGCTGGACCCGCGGCATGGAACCTGCCTTCGTCAGCCACTCGGCCGAAAGCACCTGTGGTTTATGAGCGGAACCAAAGTCAGCGAAGTACACGACATATACATCACCCTGCATCATCGCGTTGGGAAGCCCGGCCTGCACTTCAAAAATACGTCCACCCACACGCAATTCATACACACTAAATTCCGTGTATGAATTCGAGTCCGAGTTGTAGTTCTTGCGAATCACCTTGACGATATTGACGGGGCCTTCCACCTTCCCAACGCGCGGATCCACCTTGATGGAAAGGCGACTCAAAAAGATATAGGCCACGAACCCATACATCAACGGCCAAAGAAGGCCAAAACCCAACCCGAATCCGATTGTCATGGCCAGATTGTCGCGGCCGTTGACCACTCCGACGACAATCGCGATGGCGGGTCCCAGCAGCGCGATGATGATCAGGAAGATGCCCATGCCAAGGGCACTTCCCCTGGCTCCGCCCTCCTCCTTGACCAGACGTTTTCTTTGCTCCTCCGAGAAGCGTCCGTTGCGATTGGCGTAGAGATCGGCTTCCGTGAAGCCGAGAGACTCCATCAGGTCGGTGCTCATGACGCCGCCATCAACTCTGTCCTACCTTGCGCTGCGACACCTCGGCGCGCGCAAACTCGATCAGAGTCTGCACCGTTCGACGCGCGCGCGGAGTGCGATGCCAGCCTGCCAGTCCCATCTTTTGGGTGAAGATGTGTCCGATGGAGTTGGGGTCTTGTCTGGCCAGTTGGGTGAGGGACGTGAATCCCAGCTCTTCGAGGCGGGTCACCATCATCGGTCCCACCCCCACCAGGTTCAACATACGTTTGCGGTCACGTTCGGGGAATCCCATGGCGAAATCTCCTTGTTGCTTTATGGATTATTTTTGTATGATTTATCTTTTCAGAAATCAGAACTTGTAGTATCGTCAGCGGAAATTTGTCGCAGAGGTCGCGACTCGTCCTCGGCCTGGGGAGTCTCCACCGTGGGCGGGCCTTCATCCTGTGCGTTCTTGACTTCGCGCATCGACTTGCGCCGCCGCTGGGCTCTCGCGGATCTCTTCTCCGGGGAGGGAGCATCCTCCTGCTCTTCGGTCCAGGTGACTTCGACGGAAACAATTTGAATGGTAGTGACCTGACGGTGAACAAGTCGTGGCATCGGTTACCTCTGACGCCTAATGTATCAAAAAGCTCTCTGTAAAAGTTGACATTTCTTGACAAAGGTTGACAACGGAACCCCCGTTTTCGCCAAAGGATCGATCATGCCTGCCAGCCTCGCCATCGAAGATTTCGGCAGCCAGCTCAAATACCTGCGCAAACGCGCCCACCTCACCCAGCGTGACCTGGCGCAGGCCGTCGGCTATACCGAAGCGCACGTCTGCCGCCTCGAAAAGAATGAACGCCTGCCCGACCTGACCACGGTCGCGGCACTCTTCATCCCCGCCCTCGACATCCAAAATGACCCCGCCGCCATGGAACGCCTGTTACAACTGGCGGCCGATGCGCACGGCGGACGCAAACTGGCCAAGGTCAAATTGACCCAGGTCACCATCGAACATCTCGATGAGCAGGACCTGGGCGCGTTGGAGGAAGTCCCTGCGCCGCCCGCCCAACGGGTGGACCGCGCCATCCTGTTGGCGCGCCTCCGAGCGCTGCTAGCCAGGGAGCGCGCCGTGGCCTTGTGTGGAATGGCAGGCGCGGGCAAGACTTCACTGGCTGCGGCCCTCGCCCGCGAATACCAGGGACCCATCTTCTGGCACACGCTGACGGCCGAGGTCAACACCAGCGCCGAGGCTATCCTGCGGCAGTTGGCGCTCTTCCTCTTTTCGAACGGACAATCTCAACTCAAGCCGCTGGTTGAACGCCGCAGCGAGGCGGCGCCCATCGCGCTCGACCAGCAACTGGCGCAAATCCGCGCGGCATTGGGGGAACGTCCCGCCTTGTTATGTTTCGAAGATGCCCACCTGTTGGCGGATGATGAGGCCAGCCTGTCGCTGCTGAAACAACTGAGCGGATTGCCCACCGTCAGCCTGCTGCTGACCAGCCGTCAGGGCGGACTCCTGCCCATCGCTGAGGTCAACGTCGGCGGGCTGGAACCCGCCGAGGCGCGCGACCTGGTCCGCCGCCTGGGCCTGGTCCTCGACGAGGAGCGCTTGGAGCGGCTGTTGGTCCGCACTGACCGCAATCCCATGTTGTTGCGGCTGGCGGCGGGTCAGTTGGTTGAATCGCAACTGGACGCCGATGCCTTTATCGAACATCTGGAGACCCATCCACAGGTGGCGGCCTACCTGCTCGACACCTTACTGCGCGACCTCTCCCCCGCCGCTGAATGGCTGGCCGCGCTGCTCTCGGTCTTCCGTCACCCGCTCGACCTGTACGATGAGGTGCTGATCGAACTGACGCAAAGGTATGAACCGTCGGTGCGCTTCGAGGCGGCCCTGTCCGAAATCCGCCCGCGTCACTTGGTGGACAATCCACGCCACGCATCGTTGCACCCGCTGGTACGCGATCATCTTTATGCCACGCTCGGCACCGACGCCGCCCGCAAAAAACGTATGCATCGTCTGGCCGCGGAGTGGTCCGAGGCGGCGGGCGATCTGGTCGAAGCGGCCCATCACTGGACGCGCGCAGGGGACCTGGAACAGGCCGCCGAGGTGTTAGGCGACCGCAGCGAGGATTTGTTCAATCGCGGACAGGCCAGCGCCGCCGTCCTGGTGGTGGATGAGGCCCTCGAACGCGCCGCCCGCAAACGCGGCGACACCTCCGCCCTGCGCCGCCGCCTGCTCACCGCCCGCGGCGACCTGCTGCGCGGAACCTTCCGCGCAGCTGACGCCGAAGCCAGTTATCGTGAGGCGCTCTCGCTGGCGCAGAACCTGCCTGCCGTGCGCGCGCAAATCGTCCGCAACCTCGCACAAAGTCTGCTCCAACGTGGACGGTCCGCCGAGGCGCTGCCACTCTGTCAATCGGCCATGGCGGGCCTGGGCAAAGCGGATGTACTCCTCCGTGCGCGTCTGGCGTCCATGCAGTGCCGCGCCCACCTCGTACTCTCGCAATTTGACGAGGCCGAACGAACCTCCAACCTGGCTATCGAATTGGCGAATCAATTTGCCGAAGCCCTGCCGCAAGCCGCCAACGACGTCTGGGCGCGCGCCGAACGCACCCTCGGCTGGATTAATTACACCCGTCATCCCGAAGGGACCGAATCCCTCGCTCATTACCGCCGCGCCCTCGATTGTGCCCGCGCCGCAGGCCTGCGTGTGATCGAATGCGCCATTCTCTCGAACACGGCCACCGCATTGATGGAACGTGGCGATATGCAAGCCGCCCTGAAAACCTATGAAGATGCTCTGCACGGATACGAATCGCTGGGTGACATGTACGGCCTCGCGGGTGTGCTGCATAACCTGGGTGTGCTGCATGGGATCCGCGAAGAGCACGGTGAGGCCTTGCAACGCTTCGAGCGGGCCAGCGAGATCGAGCGCCTGATTGGCGATCACGAAGGCCTGCTTAGCTCGGAAGGCGCGCGTGCATCCATGCTGATCGGCCTCAATCGATTGACCGAAGCCCGTGCCGCCCTCGACACGGCCCTGACCGCAGCTGGGAACTCCAGCGATACCTGGGCGCTTGGCTCGGCCTTGTGCCTGCTGACCGAGGTTCAATTGCTGCAAGGCGAAATCGAAGCCGCACAAACCACCATCCAGCGGACCTTGTCCATGCCTGGCATGGAGGGCAATGCCCGCGTCCACGCCTGGGCCCAAAGTGACCTAGCCCTCGTGCAGATCGGCGCTGAACAGTTCGACGAGGCCCGCGAGACGGTGGCAGGCGAACCATCCGCTGATCTGGGCTTTGAGCTGACCATCCGCTGGCGGCAGGTACAAAGCGCCGCCGCCCTGGCCTGTGGCGACGTGAAAACCTCACGGCAGATCGCGCAGGCTCTGGTCAAGTCTGCGCGGGAAAAAGGATTGAAGAAGCTCGAACTGGTCGCGCAGGCCCTCCACGACCAACCCAAGCGTCCGCCCCGCGACCTGCCCCGCATCATCCTGGTCGGACCTGAAGCCTGATCCCGTTTCAATGGGCATCTGAATCAAAGAGACAGCCGCCATAGGGCGACTGTCTCTTTTTACACTTGCTACCTACTTACCAGACTACGGGAGAGGCAATTGGAAAGTACGGACGAGG
>CALFXA010000250.1 GCA_937928015.1 uncultured Anaerolineales bacterium
TCCTTTTCGGCGATGTCGCGCAAATGCAGCAGCGTGACCAGGGTGCGGGCATCGGCTTCCTGCGGTTCGAGATGGCTGGAGGCCAGCACGATGACGTGGTCGAAGTCGGGCGCGCCGAGTTCATCCAGCAGGGCGCGGTCGGTGGTGTCGCCTTCCTTGACGATGACCTGCTGATTCTTGAGTTCGCCCGCCTGCTGTCGGATCTGTTTGTCGAGGTTGAACAGGTCGGAGACGACCGTCACCTGCGAGCCGGCCGCCACGTAGTTGTCCAGTTCACGCACGATGGTGGCGCCCGAACGGTTCCAGCCGAGGATCAGGCATTTTTCCGGGGCGGCCTGGCGCGGGGCGCGGTCGCTGCGGAGCGCGGATTCCTGGATGGACGGTTTGAGCGAAGCGGAGAGGACGAGCTTGTCGTCGTCCTCGGCCAGGGCAAAGACTTGGTCGCCTGCGTCGATGGGGGTATCCATCGAGGGATTCATCAGGATAGTGCCGTCTTGTTTGCGCAGACCCATGATGGTGGAGTCTTCGCCGGCTAGCAGGGAGTCGCCGTAGGTGCGGCCCGCCAGGATGGAGGCGTCGGCAAAGTAGATTTCGTCGCCGCCGAAGTTCATCAACTCGGTGTAGACCACCGAAAGGCCCGACTGGCGCGAGGTCTGCGCCACCACACGAGCGATCAGGTCGGTGGTCAGGATCGGCAGGATGTGGTCGCGCGCGCCAAGCATCTTCACCACGTCCATGTTCTTCGGATCGCGAATCTGCGTGACGATCAGGTAGGGTTCCTCGCGGCGGTTGGGATTGTTGGTCAGCGCCAGTACCGACTTGATAACGTGCGTGTCGGGGTCCGTGCCTTCGGGCAGGATGATGATCGAGCGCGCGGCGTGCGGGCTGACGATCTCCAGGTCGGTCAGGTCGATGGGGCTGCCCGCGCGGCAGATGACCCGCGTGTTCTTGGTGTCGGGGATGCGCTCCTTGATCTCGTCTTCCATGTCGACCTTGTCCTGCTCGGACAGGATGGCGATGACTGCGCCCTGTTTGCGATTGGAGTTGGCCTCCACCAGTTCGGAGATGATCGTGAATATCTGCGGCGACCAGCCCAGGATGACGGTGTGTTCGCTTTCGAGCACCAGCGAGCGGCCCTTGCGCAGTTCGTCGAGTTTGTCTTCGAGGCCGTTGTTGAGGATGCCGATCAACGCGCTGACGAAGAACACGCCGCCCAGGGTGACGATGAACATCACAGCGCGGAAGCCCCAACCCTCGTCCCCGCCCATGGTGCCCGCATCGAGGGTACGCATCAGGCCCTCCCAGGCGGCTTCTCCAAAGGACATGCTGCCCGTGCTGCCTTCGGGTGCGAGCGCGATGCCACCGATGCTGATGACGGCCGCCGCGATCAGGATCACGATCAACGCAATCACGGCCAGCCCGACGATCAATGCCCCAGTGCCACGCGACATGTAGTTATCGAAAAAATACTGCCACTTTTGTTGAAGAGTTGGCTTTTTCATGAAGACTCCTGCGGTGAATTTCGGCGAATTATAGAACCGTTCCGCCCGCTTGCCAACGGAAATCATCTCCCCCATCGGTCTTTAAGCCTTTTGTAATTTTTGGCGGGGTAACAGTCCGTTCACAGGATTGGTCTATTCCGCGACGGCATTTGTTATAATTTTGAAAGGAGTTTTTATTATGTTTTCATTCGAAGGCCCTGACCGACGTAAAGAGGAAGACCGCATCCGTAGTGAGGGACGCCTGCCTCCGGGCCAGGCGCTGACCCTGAAATTTCCCGTTTTGCATTACGGCCCTGTCCCCTCTTTCAATCCCGCCTCGTGGAATTTCCGCGTCTGGGGGGAGGTGGAGCAGGAAGCCTCCTGGACCTGGGACGAGTTCAACCGCCTGCCGCGCAGCCAGATTAAGATGGATATTCATTGCGTCACGCGCTGGAGCAAAGCGGATACCACCTGGGAAGGTGTTTCTGTCCGCACCCTGGTGGACAATGGCCTGATCCGTATCAAGCCGAACGCCACGCATGTCATGCAGCACGCCGAGTACGGCTTCACCGTCAACCTGCCGCTGGAAGTGGTTTTGCAGGATAACTTCCTGATGGCCACCCACCTGAACGGCGAGCCCATCACGCCCGATCACGGCTACCCGCTGCGCGGCGTGGTGGGATTCATCCCCGGCCGCGAGGACCTGGAGACGCCCTACCTCTGGAAGGGTGCCAAGTGGCTGCGCTCGCTCGAGTTCATGTCCCGTGACCGCCGCGGATTTTGGGAACAGGCGGGGTATCACAACCGTGCGGATGTCTGGCGCGAGGAGCGCTTTGCTTAATGAAAAACGGCGGCCCATTCGGGCCGCCGTTTGGATTCTAGATTTATGGGCGCTTGTCCAGTTTCAAGGTGATGTCTATCTGCTCTTCGCCGCGCAGGACGGTCAGCACGACTGAGTCGCCGGGCGATTTGTTGCTGATGAGGTAGGCCAGCAATTCGTCGAAGCTGCGGATGGATTTGCCGTCGATGGCGGTGATCAGGTCGCCGCCGGACTTCAGCCCGAGGATGCTGGTCTCCTTGCTCCCGGCACGGATGCCCGCCCGGTCGGCGGGCCCGCCAGGGGTCACGCTGGTGACGTACGCGCCGACGAAGGATTTCAGGCCCAGTTCCTCGATGACCGGCAGGCTCAGGTCATTCATCGAAGAGATGCCGAGGTAGGGATAATCATATTTGCCCTCGGCGATCAGCACTGGAACGACGCGCTTGACCACATTGACAGAGATGGAGAATCCGATGCCCGAGTTGACGGGTTCGCCCGTGCTGGTGTAATTGGTGGTGCGGATGGCGCGGTTAACCGCGATCACCTCGCCGTCCAGGTTGAAGAGCGGACCGCCCGAGTTGCCCGGGTTGATGGCCGCGTCGGTCTGGATGATGTCGCCTGCGGTGAAGAGGCTGCCGCTTGGGGCGGTGTGCTCCGAATCAAGGGTGCGGCCGAGGGCCGAGACGATGCCGATGGTCATGGTCCCGTTCAGGCCGAAGGGATTGCCGATGGCCACCACCGTCTGCCCGACGCGCAGGGCGCTGGAATCTCCCATCTTGACGGGATGCAGTTCCTCGGCGGGCGCATCCACTTTGACGACGGCCAGGTCCGAGTCCAGGTCGGTGCCGATTACGCTTCCGTAGGTCTTGTAGCCGGAGGTAAAGTCCACTTCCACTTTTTCTGCACCGTCCACCACGTGATAGTTGGTGATAATGTGACCCTGGGTGTCGTACACGAAGCCTGAGCCCAGGCTGCCGCCGTTCTGCGTGGTGACCTGGATGGCAACCACGCTTGGGCTGACCTGGTCATACAAGCTGGTCAGCACGTCCTGACGGGCGGCGGGGTTGATCGCCTCACCCGAGACAGGGCTGGTTTGAGAAGAGGATTGGCTGGGGGCGAGGGTGGGCACCTCGATGGGGCCCAGACCCACGCTCTGGCAGGCCAGGGCGGTTAATACCAATATCGCGATCATCAACACAAAACGGGTGTTCTTCATGGGACTCCTAACATCAAAACTTGATTCTGGCGACTTCTTCCAGCAACTCTCTCTGCTTGGACGATAGGTATTTGGGAATTTGCACTTTAAGACGCACGTACAGGTCGCCTTTTACATGAGAGTTTTTTAATTGAGGCATGCCGCGCCCGGCCAGGCGGAAGACCTGCTCGGGCTGGGTGCCCGGCGGGATGGTCAGCTTGACCTTGCCGGTCATCGTCTCGACCTCGGCCTCGCCGCCCAGAATGGCGGTGAACACATCCACGCTGGCGGTGGTGCGCAGGTCGTTGCCGTCGCGCTCGAAGCGCTCGTCCTCTTCGATCTCGACGATCAGATACACGTCCGTGCCCTGTGGACCCGCGCCTGCCACCCGCACCTTGGAGCCCTGCTTTACCCCGGCCGGGATGCGTACCTGCACCTTGCGCGACTCGCTGGTCAACTGGCGGGCCGTGCCTTCATAGGCTTCCTTGAGCGTGATGCGCACCGGCTGCTGGTTCGCCATCGGGGTGCGCGCCGCCTGGGCGGTGCCCATGCCGCTGAAGATGCTGCGGAAGAAATCAGAGAAGGTGCCGCCCTCGCCGCCGAACAGGTCGTTCAGGTCGCCCATGTCCACGCGCGTGCCGCTGCCTGAGGTCCACTGGCCCCAGTTGAAATCGTTGGGCGAACCGCCGCGCTGCTGCCAGTTGGAATAGTCGCTGCCGAGCTGGTCGTAGCGGGCGCGCTTCTGCTCGTCGCTCAGCACCTGGTAGGCCTCGTTGATTTCCTTGAAGCGTTCCTCGGCCTGCTTGTCGCCGGCGTTGCGGTCGGGATGATATTGCATGGCGAGCTTGCGATACGCCTTGCGGATATCGTCCGTGCTGGCATTGCGCGCCACACCAAGCACTTTATAATAGTCCTTATATTCCATAGATACCATTATTAGCCCGCGGGAATGAAGCGTCAAGCGCCCGAAAGCCGGTCTAATGCAACTCTAACCTGCCTGTAAAGGATGAAAATGAAGTCGATCTGTGTTTTTTGCGGTTCAGCCGATGCGGTCCATGCGGATTACCTGGAAGGCGCCCGCCAAATGGGCGTGACCCTGGCCAGGCGCGGACTCCGTTTAATTTTTGGCGGCGGCAAGACGGGACTGATGGGGGCCGTGGCCGACGGCGCGCTCTCCGCTGGGGGAGAGGTGATCGGCGTCATCATCCCCAGCATGAACACGCCCGCCCTGGCGCACATGGGCCTCACCCGCATGGACGTCCCGCCCGATATGCATGCCCGCAAGGCGCGCATGCACGAGCTGGCCGATGGCTACATCGCCCTGCCCGGCGGATTCGGCACTTTTGACGAACTGTTCGAGACCGTCACCTGGGCGCAGACCGGCGCGCACGAGAAGGCGGTGGGTCTGCTCAATACACGCAACTATTACGCTCCATTGTTGGCGGCCATCGACCACGCTGTGGCGGAGGGTTTCATCTTCTCCGAACATCGCAACGCCCTGTGCTGCGACACGGATCCCGCCGCGTTGTTGGACGCGATGGAAGCCTACGTCCATCCGCATGACGCCGTCAAACGCTGGATGCGCGAGGATTGATGCCCAAGACGCGGCTGGACCTCTTGCTCGTCGAGCGCGGACTGGCAGAATCGCGCGCCAAAGCCCAGGCTCTGATCATGGCTGGGCAGGTGCGCGTGGACGGACAGGTGGCGCTCAAACCCGCCACAGGGGTGGATCCCTCGGTGGCGCTGACGGTGGATTCGGGGCCGCGCTATGTGTCGCGCGGCGGCGAAAAGCTCGAAGCGGCGCTGGACACCTTCCCGATCCCTGTCGAGGGCCGCATCTGTGCGGACGTGGGCGCCTCCACGGGTGGCTTCACCGATTGCCTGCTC
Organism: uncultured Anaerolineales bacterium; assembly: GCA_937928015.1. Lineage (GTDB taxonomy): Bacteria > Chloroflexota > Anaerolineae > Anaerolineales > Villigracilaceae > JACPVF01. The sequence continues at coordinate 5,384 of CALFXA010000250.1, forward strand.
CAGCGCGGGGCGGCCAAAGTCTATGCCATCGACGTGGGCAAGGGCATCCTGCATTGGAAGATGCGCAATCACCCGCGTGTGGTCGTCATGGAAGAGACCAACGCACGCCACGTCGAGTCGCTGCCCGAGCCGGTCTCGTTGGTGACGGTGGACGCTTCTTTTATATCGTTGAAGATTTTGTTGCCTGTCATCAAAAATTGGCTTCTTCCCTCACCCCCATCCCCTCTCCCCAAGGGAGAGGGGCGCAGGGATGAGGGTGACATTGTCGCCCTTATCAAGCCCCAATTCGAGGCGGGCCGCAAGGATGTTTCGCGCGGTGATGGCGTCATCCGCGACCCGGCCATCCACCGTCAGGTGCTGGAGAGTGTGCTGACCTTCGCCCAGGCGGAAGGCTTTGGCCTGCGCGGACTCATCCGCTCGCCGATCCTGGGGCCGAAGGGCAACGCCGAGTTTCTGGTCTGGCTGGTGCCGGGCGAATCTTCTCATGAAATTCAAAGCTTGATTGACTCGGCACTTCCGCCCGCAAACGAGTAAAATCAGCCTTTGGCTTATGAAAATTCTGACCGTTCTCACCTATTACCGTCCACATACTTCCGGGCTGACCATTTACGCCGAACGCCTGGCCAAGGCCTTCGTCAAACGCGGACACGAAGTGACCGTGATGACCACGCAGTTCGAGCCGGGCCTGCCGCGCGAAGAGAACATGGAGGGTGTGCGGGTCATTCGCATCCCGGTCATGTTGCGCGTCAGCAAGGGCGTCATCGCACCGACTTTCGGCTGGGTGGCGACCAAACTGGTGGCCCAGCACGACGTGGTGCAGTTGCACCTGCCGCAGTTCGACGCGCCCGGCGTGGCCTTCCGCGCGCGGCTGTTCGGCAAGCCCGCCGTCCTCACCTATCACTGTGACCTCGACCTGCCGCCCGGGTTGTTCAACCGCCTGGTCAACACGGTGGTTCATTTCCAGAACAACATGGCGGGGATTCTGTCGAATCACATCGTGACGTACACCCAGGATTACGCCGATAACTCTCCCTTCCTCTCGCGTTATAAATCCAAGCTGACCCCCATCCTGCCCCCGGTCGAATTGCCGACTCCCACGCCTGAAGCGGTGGCCGCCTTCGCATTGGAACACAGGACGAAGGAAAAGCGTCCCGTCATCGGCATGGTCACGCGTTTCGCGTCCGAGAAGGGCGTGGAGATTCTGCTGGACGCCCTGCCCGCCATCCTGGCGAAGTATCCCAACGCGCAGGTCTTGTACGCGGGCCAGCATCAGAACGTGATGGGCGAACAGACCTACTACGAGCGTTTGATCCCGCGCATTCGCGAATACGAAGCCAAAGGCCAGTGGACCTTCCTCGGTAACCTGTCGCCGTTGCAACTGGCGGCGGTCTATCCCAACCTGGACGTGATCACCGTCCCGTCGCTGAACTCGACCGAGGCCTTCGGCCTGGTGCAGATCGAGGCCATGATGAATAACGTGCCCAGCGTGCCATCGGCGCTGCCGGGCGTCCGTCAGCCGGTGAAAATGCACGGCATGGGGCGCGTCTCCCAGATCGGGGATGCGGCCTCGTTGGCGGAATCCATCCTCCAGGTCCTCGACCACCCCGACCAATTCCACGGTGACGTAAACGGCATCCGTCGCACGTATGACCCCGATTCCATTGCGGCAGAATACGAAAAGCTATTCGCCAAATTAGGGGCGAAGTCGTCCTGAGCCATTCCCGCGGAATCGACCCGCGCCTGGATTTTTCGAGAAAGTAGATTATGCCAGAAAAAGATTTCCTCTTCCTTCATATTCGCGACCTGCCTTATTTCCGTGGATTCCTGCGTGCTATCGAGTCGCGCTATTACCAGGATTTCGACCTGCCCTCGCCGACCCTCGACGTGGGCTGCGGCGACGGCAACTTCGCCGCCCTGACCTTCGACCGCCAGATCGATGTGGGCCTGGACCCCTGGCATGGTCCCATTCACGAGGCCAAGCCGTATGGAAAGTATCGTCTGCTGGTCGAAGCCGACGGCGGTACCTCGCCCTTTCCTGATGGGTACTTCGCCAGCGCCTTCTCCAACTCGGTGCTGGAACATATTCCGCATATTCAGCAGGTGTTGAAGGACACCGCCCGCGTGCTCAAGCCCGGTGCGCCCTTCTATTTTTGTGTACCCAACAGCCGTTACCTGAGCGAGCTTTCGCTCTCGCACGTGTTCGGCCCCGCCTACACCGAATGGTTCCGCAAGATGTCGCGCGTGGAAAGTGCCGTGGAGCCCGAGGTCTGGCAGGGCTGGCTGGAGGCAGCGGGATTTACGCTCGAACGCTGGTGGCATTATTTCTCGCCCGAAGCGATGCGCGTGCTGGAATGGGGTCACTACTTTGGCGCGCCGACGCTTCTTCCGCATGCCCTCTTCAACCGCTGGATCATCGCCCCGACCCGCTGGAATCTATTCCTGACCGAACGCGCCCTGCGAAAGTTTGTGGACCATCCCGAACATCCGCAAGGGACGTTTACTTTCTATATTGCCCGCAAGAAATAACTTATGGCCTTCGACGAAAAATACTTTAGCTCGCATACCTACGCCAATATCACCTTCGCCAAGTACAGCATGTACTGGTGGTCCAATCGATTCTTCGCCACGCTGGCGCGCCGTTATGGCAAAAAGGGCGGACGCCTGCTGGAGGTCGGCTCGGGGCTGGGACATCTGGTTGGCCAGCTCGAAGACAGCTTCCAGACCTATGGCATGGACCTGAACCATTGGGCGGTCAAGCAATCCAAACCCGTTATCCACAAAACTTCACTCGAAACCGCTTCCGCCCAGGAACTGCCCTACGCAGACGGCGCCTTCGACGTGGTCATCATTAAACACATCGTCGAGCATTTGCCCGACCCCGCCAGGGCGTTGAACGAGATCGGGCGTGTGCTCCAGCCCGGCGGAATCCTGATCCTAGCCACGCCCAACCTCGGGTCCCTGCTCAAGCCGTGGAAGGGCGAGCGCTGGATCGGCTACCAGGACCCAACACATATCTCGCTCAAGGAACCCGAGGAATGGCTACGCCTCATCAAGGAAGCCGGCTTTTCCTTCGAGCGTGTCTTCTCGGATGGCTTCTGGGATGTGCCCTACATTCCCGTCGTCCCCAAAATGATCCAGAAATTATTCTTCGGCTCGCTGGGTGGTATTCAAGCCATCACGAGCTTCATCTTTTTGCCGATGCGCTGGGGAGAAAGCATCCTGGTCATCGCGAGAAGGAATTCATGAGCGACGAACAAACTCCCCTCCCTCCCGAACTGTCCCAGGAAGAACCGACCGTCCTCTACCTGTTCAAACTGGCCACGCGCGACTGGAACTCGTTCCTCACCACGATCCGCTCGCTGAACGATGTGGAGCGCCTGGCGGAGGTGGAACGCGCCGCCGTGGAAGAGGCTCACCATCAGGCCGAGGTCGCCGTGGAGCCTGAGAGCGGAGACCAGGGGAAGGGGATTCCCTGGAGGATGCTGGGCGCGATTCTGCTGGCCTTGTTCGCGCAGGCGCAGCTCGAACCACCCTCTCCGCGTATTCCGCTGGCACTGGGACTGTACGCTCTGGCGCTGGGACTAGCGCTTTGGGCCTACTTCGTCGACGAGTGGCGGTTGCCGTCTTTACAACTCGATCAGGCTCGTCAAGACCCGATGACGCTGCGCTTCATCCCGTTGATCCTTTCGGTGGTGTTGTCGGTCATCGCGTTCATCGACTTGTCGAAGGATCTCTTCACCTGGCATAACGTACTTTTGTGGATTCTTGCCATCGGCACCTTCCTGTGGGCCATGTGGATTCGCGTCCCGCGCGAAGAGCGGACTCCGCTCACACCCGAGGCGCGCCGCAAAGCCTTGATCTGGACTGCGCTGCTGGTGGGGACCGCGGTCCTGCTGCTGTTCTTCCGTCTCTACCGCATCGACAGCGTCCCGTCCGAGCCGTTCAGCGATCACGCCGAAAAGATCCTGGACGTGTACGAGATCACCACGGGCAAGACGCTGATCTTCTTCCCGCGCAACACCGGCCGCGAAGCCATCCAGATGTACTGGACCCTGTTGATGGCGACCATTTTCAACACGGGCTTCTCGTTCCTGAGCTTGAAGATCGGCACAGCGTTGATCGGTGTGTTGACCCTGCCCTTCGTTTATCTGCTTGGCAAAGAACTGGGCGGAAAGCGGGTGGGCTTCTTTGCCTTATTCCTGTTCGGTATTGCCTATTGGCCGAACGTGATCGCACGGATCGGCTTGCGCTTTCCGTTGTATCCGATGTTTGTCGCGCCGACTTTGTTCTTCCTCCTGCGCGGATTGCGCATGCGCAATCGCAATGATTTCCTGTGGACAGGTCTGTTCCTCGGACTGGGCCTGCATGGGTACAGCCCGTTCCGCTTTGCGCCGTTCGTGGTGGTGGCGGCCTTCGCGTTGTACCTGCTGCACGCACAGTCGAAGGGCGCGCGCAAACAGGCCATCTGGTGGCTGACCCTGATCGTGATTCTCTCGGTCATCGTCTTCCTGCCGCTGGCCCGCTACTGGATGGAAAATCCTGAGTCATTCTCTTTTCGCGCTTTCTCACGCCTGGGAAATGTGGAAACGCCACTGCCCGGCCCCGCCTGGCAGATATTCCTCTCGAACCTGTGGAACGGCGTGCGCATGTTCAACCTGGACGACGGCGAGATCTGGGTCAACTCGATCCCGCATCGCCCCGCCCTGGATGTGGTGACCGGCGCGCTGTTCATCATCGGCGTGGTCTTCCTGCTGGTGCGTTACGTCCGCCGCCGCGATTGGCGGGACCTGTTCCTGCTGGTTGCGGTGCCGCTGCTGCTCATGCCGTCGGTGCTCTCGTTGGCCTTCCCGGGCGAGAATCCCGCGCTGAACCGCTCGGGTGGCGCATCGGTGGTGGTGATGCTCATCGCAGCGCTGGCGCTCGATGGCCTGGTGACAGGCTTCGGGTCCGGGAAGCGCAGAGAGGTCCTCGGCTGGGGATTGGCGGGCGTCTTGTTGGCGGCGTCCTCGTTCCAGAATTTCAATCTGGTCTTCAATACGTTCGACACGCAATTCAAGGCTGGCGCGTGGAACACGTCCGAGATGGGCATGGTCATCCGTGACTTCCGCGCCAAGTACGGCGAGACCGATACGCTGTG
>CALFXA010000251.1 GCA_937928015.1 uncultured Anaerolineales bacterium
TTTCTTCGACCACGACACGGGCGCGCCGCTTCCGGTGCACGGCGAAGTGTACCTGCAGGGCGGATTGCTGATGACCTACGAAGACGGCCAATGGCAGGCAGGCTCCGCCACCAGGGATTTTGGATATCGCCAAATTAGGCGCGCCGAGCGTTTCCCCGCGGGCATGGCCCGGCAGGAGATCCGGATCGAGCCGTCCGACCGCGACGAGCTGTCCACCGTGGCGGGAGCCTCCTTCCGTGAACACTTCGGCCGCTATCACGCAGACGAGCGTCTCGGCCATGATCTGGCTACCAAGGCTTACGAGCAATGGATGCGCTCCTCGCTGGATGGCTACGCCGATTGGGTTCACCTCGCCATAGCAGCGGACAAGATCATCGGCTTCTCGATCTGGAAGCGCCCCTCGAAAGCCGAGAGCCAGCTCAAGGTCCGCGTGGGACATTACAGCATTGCGGGCATCCATCCCGATTTCCACGGCAAAGGCCTGTTCACCGCGTTGACTTACGCAGGCATGCAGTCGCTCGATGGGATTGCGGACGTCATCGAAGGCCCCACACATATCAATAATTACGGCGTGCAATTTGGCTACGCCAAAATGGGCTGGCGCGTGTTGAGCGACGCCCGTCACTCTTTTCACAAGTGGATCGACTGATGCCAGAATTCATCCCCTTCAATCGTCCCATCCTCGTGGGCAACGAGATGGAATACATGCGCCAGGCCATCGAGAGCGGACATATCTCGGGCGACGGGGCGTTCACGAAAAAATGCCACGCCTTTCTTGAAAATGAGTTAGGTCTGGCCAAGGCCTTGCTGACCACCTCGGGCACGCACGCGCTGGAGATGATGGCGTTGCTGCTCGACATCGGGCCAGGTGACGAAGTCATCATCCCCGACTTTACCTTCGTCTCGACCGTCAACGCCTTCGTGCTGCGCGGGGCGAAACCCGTCTTCGTGGATGTGCGGCCCGACACGCTCAATTTGGATGAATCCAAATTGGAAGCGGCCATCACGCCACGGACACGGGCCGTGGTCCCCGTGCATTATGCGGGCGTTGGCTGTGAAATGGACACCATCCTCGAGATCGCGGATCGTCACAAGCTGGCGGTCGTCGAGGACAACGCGCACGGACTGTTCGGTAAATACAAAGGCAAATACCTTGGCACCTTCGGCAAGCTGGCCGCGCAAAGTTTCCACGAGACCAAGAACTTCACCAGCGGCGAGGGCGGAGCGCTGCTGATCAACGACGCAGAACTGGCCGAGCGCGCCGAGATCCTGCGCGAGAAGGGCACCAACCGTTCGCGCTTCTTCCGCGGCCAGGTGGACAAGTACACCTGGGTCGATCTCGGTTCCTCGTACCTGCCTTCGGACCTGCTGGCGGCTTTCCTGTATGCGCAGTTCGAACAGCGCGAACGCATCCAGGCACACCGTAAACAGGTTTGGGATTTTTATCGTCAGGTTCTTGGCGAGTGGGCTGAAAAGAACGGCGTGCAGATGCCGACCGTCCCCGCTCACACCGAGCAGGCCTATCACATGTTCTACCTGTTGCTGCCCGACCTCGATACGCGTCAGCGTTTCATCATGTATTTGCGCGAGCAGGACGTCTACAGCGTCTTCCATTATCTGCCGCTGCATCTTTCAGATATGGGACGCAAATTTGGCGGTGCGGAAGGGGATTGCCCCGTCACCGAGCGCATCAGCGACCAACTCGTGCGCCTGCCGTTCTACAACAACCTGGGCGGCTCAGACCTCGAGCGCATCGTGGATGCGATTCTGCAATTCAAGTTTTAAAAAATCACCACAGAGAACACCGAGGACACAGAGAAAGAACAAAAGAATCCTCTGCGCTCTCTGTGGTCTCCGTGGTGGGCCTTGAATGGGTCCGCGTGGTACAATTTTTCTCCATCGGAGAAAAAGCGTGTTTTCCAAGAAAAAAACGACCGTTGACCTGGTCATCCCTGTCTATAACGAGGCGGGCGTGGTGGAACAAACCCACGCCCGTATTTCCGCCGCGCTCGAAGGCCTTCCCCACGACTTTCATTTCATCTATGTGAACGACGGTTCCCGCGATGGGACGGTGGATTCCCTTTCCGCCTTAGCTGCGCGCGATCCGCGTGTGACAACCCTCGCACTCAGCCGCAACTTCGGTCACCAGGCCGCCCTCACCGCTGGGCTGGACGCCTCCACCGCCGACGTGGTCATCACCATGGACGGGGATGGGCAGCATCCGCCCGAGATGATCCCCGAGATGCTGCGTCTGGTTGCCCAGGGCTACGACATCGTCCAGACCCAGCGCATGGACGAGGCCCAGCCCGCCTCCTTCAAAAAATGGACCTCCAGCCTGTTCTACCGCCTGATCAACTCCATCAGCGGGACTCAGGTGCTGGCGGGCGCCGCCGATTTCCGCGCCCTCAGTCGTCAGGCCGTGGACGCGCTCAAGTCCATGCCCGAGTATCATCGCTTCCTGCGCGGCATGGTAGCCTGGATCGGCTACCCGACCGTCATCCTGCCCTATCAGCCCGCCGAACGCATTAGCGGACAATCCAAATATTCCACGCGGAAGATGTTCCGCCTGGCGATGGACGCCATCTTTTCGTTCTCGCTCGTGCCGCTCTACATCGGCCTGAGCATGGGCGGACTGTTTCTCTTCATGGCGTTTGCCGAGGCGGTGTACGTTCTCTCGTTCTGGGTGACAGGCCGAACGTCGGGGTTGGCCCCTGGCTGGAGTTCGTTGATGTTCATGCTGCTGATCGTAGGCGGTATCCTGATGATCCTGCTGGGTTTCATCGGCGTGTACATCGGCTACATTTTCCAGGAAGTGAAGCACCGTCCGGTGTACCTCCTCAAAAAGGATCCGCCGCATGACTGATGCCCGCCCGCGTTTCATCATCACCCTGCTGCGTCATGGAGAGTCGGTGGGCAACGCCGAAGCCCGCTGGCAGGGACAGGCGGATTTTCCGCTCAACGACACGGGACGCGCCCAGGCGCGCGCATTGGCCGAACGTTGGAAGTCCGAGGGCGTGACCTTCGACCACATCTTTGCCAGTCCGCTGCTGCGCGCGAAGGAGACGGCCGAGATCATCGCGGCGGCGATTCCCGCGCCCATCGAGTTGGTTCCCACCCTGATGGAGCGCGCCATTGGAGAATTCTCAGGCCTGACGGGCGAGGAGGTGCGCCAGTTTTCCCGCCCCGATTTCATCAACCCGTACGACGCGGTCGGCGGCAGCGGGGAAGGGGACTGGGAACTCTTCCTGCGTGCAGGCCAGGCCTTGCATCAACTGCTGCGCCAGCCTGTTGGCAAGTATCTGATCGTCTCGCATGGCGGCCTGCTCAACCAGTTCATGCACGCGGTCATGGGCATTGCGCCGCACGCCAACAGCGGCGGTCCGCGCTTTCGATTTGGCAACACCGCTTTTTCGCGCCTGATCTATTTCCCCAGTCAGCACCGCTGGGAGATCGACACGCACAACGATCACACCCATTGGAACGGCGACGCGCCGTATTAACTCGTTCAACTTTAATCATGCAACCTTCTTCCTCTCAATCCCTGAAAATCCTCTCCTTTGGCGCGGGCGCCATTGGAACTTACATCGGCGGGAGCCTGGCTCTGGCGGGACACCAGGTGGTGTTTGTCGAGCGGCCCGACATCGCTGAGGACCTGCGCACGCGCGGTCTGCGCCTCGACCTGACCCTCGACAAACGTCGCGAGACCCGCGACGCCTTCACGCTCGACTCGCGTTCCTTCGTGATGGCGTCCTCGTTGGAGGATGCGCTCAAGTTCGGTCCCTTCGACGTGGGCCTGTTCGCCCTTAAATCGTTTGATACCGCCCTCGCGCTGGAAGGCATGAAACCTTACACCGATAAGTTGCCGCCGCTGTTATGTCTCTCCAACGGCGTGGACAACGAACCCGCTATTGCTGCCGCCCTCGGCGCGGATAAGGTCATCTATGGCACGGTCACTTCGGCCATCGGTCGGCGCGGACCTGGTGACATCATCCTCGAAAAGCTGCGCGGGGTGGGAGTCGCGGCGGGGCATCCGCTCTCAGAGCGGTTGGTCGCCGCCTTGAACGGAGCCTACCTCAATTGTCAGTTGTTCAGCGATGCGGCGGCGATGAAATGGTCGAAGATGCTGACCAACCTGATCGCCAACCCTGCGTCGGCCATCCTCGATCTGACCGCCGCTGAGATCTTTGCCAATCGCAAGCTGTACAAACTTGAGATCGACATGCTGCGCGAATGCCTGGCCGTGATGAAGGCCCAGAACATCGAGGTCGTGGACCTGCCAGGCACGCCGGTCAAGGCCCTGGCCTTTGCCACCACTCTGCCGCTCTGGCTTTCGAAGCCGCTGCTCGGTCGCGCCGCAGGCAGCGGACGCGGCGGCAAGATGCCGTCCTTCCACATCGACCTGCACTCGGGCCGCAGCAAAAGCGAAGTGGACTTTCTGCATGGCGCAGTGGTGCGCGCGGGCGAGAAGACGAACGTGCCCACGCCCGTGAATAAGGTATTGACCGAGACACTGTTGAAATTGACTAGCAAGGAAATCCCGCTCGAAGAGTTTGCGCATCAGCCGGAGAAACTGCTGGTGCTTTTGTAGGAGTCCAAGGTCTCTGACTTTGGAGAACGATCATGAAAAGTACGACATCCATTCAAATGCTTCCCCCGCGTCCGACCATCGAAGTTCAATTATCGGACGGGCGTATTCTCACGGGTCCGCGCGGGGCCACGGTGGCGCAATTCCTGCATGCCGCCGAAAAGCCAGGCGACGCCCCGCTGGTGGCGGCCATCGTCAACGATGAACTGCGCGAGTTGACCTATTTCCTCGACATGGACGCGCGCGTCCAGCCCATCACGCTCGGCGACACCGACGGTTCGCGCATCTACCGCCGTTCGCTGACCTTCCTGCTGGAGATGGCCTTCTCGGACCTGTTCCCCAACGCCAAGTTGACCATCGATCACTCGGTGGCATTTGGCGGCTACTACTGCCAGGTCAGCGGGCGTGGGCCGCTTTCGCAGGCCGAACTCGACAGGCTCAGCCGCCATCTTCAAGAGTTCATCGACGCCGACCTGCCCTTTGAACGCAAGGAAGTGCCGCTGGCTGAGGTCATCGAGTACTTCCGTTCACGCGGCTACGACGACAAGGTCCATCTCTTTGCCTATCGCAAGAAGCCCTACGTCACGCTCTACCGCCTCGGCGAGCGTATGGATTATCACCACGGCTACATGGTCCCGTCCACGGGCTACCTGCGCTGGTATGACCTGTACCTGACCGACGGCGGCTTCACGCTGCGCTTTCCGCGTCACGATGCGCCCACTGAGCTGCAGCCTGTCCCCGAATACCCGAAGCTGCTCAAGGCCTTCCGTCAATACGGCGACTGGCTGCGACGCCTCGGTATCGACAATGTCGGCTCGCTCAATGATGCCATTCAGGCGGGACGCGGCAGCGAGATCATCCTGGTTTCCGAAGCCTTTCACGAGCAGAATCTCTCCGACATTGCCCGTGAGATCTCCGAGCGCCGCGACCAGATCCGCCTGGTGCTCATCTCGGGGCCGTCCTCCTCGGGCAAGACCACCTTCTCGCGCCGCCTCACAGTCCAGATGCTGGCGCTGGGCATCTCGCCCTTTCCGCTCGAACTCGACAACTACTTCCTCGACCGCGACAAGACGCCGTTCGGCCCCGATGGCAAACCGAACTTCGAGGCGGTTGAAGCGCTCAACCTTGATCTGCTCGCTACCGATCTGCAGGCCCTGGTGCGCGGTGACGAGGTGCAGCTTCCGTTCTACAACTTCAAAACGGGGATGCGCGAACCTGGCGACGTGATCCAGCTCAAGCGCGGGCAGATCATCATTTTGGAAGGCATCCACGGCATGAACCCGCGCCTGATCCCCGACGTTCTGGCTGGTTCCGTTTATCGAATTTACGTTTCCGCCCTGACGCAGCTCAACCTCGACCGACATAACCGCGTCTCGACCACCGACACGCGTCTGATCCGCCGCATCGTCCGTGACGCGCGCGAACGTGGCTACAACGCCACCCAGACCATCAGCCGTTGGGAGTCGGTCCGTGAGGGCGAGAGGAATTACATCTTCCCGTTTCAGGAAAACGCCGACGCCACCTTTAATTCGGCGCTGGTTTACGAGATGGCCGCCCTCAAGCCGCTGGCGGAACCCCTGCTGCGGCAGGTCCCCTACGGCACGCCTGAATACATCGAAGCCAAGCGTCTGCTGGCCTTCCTCGAATGGTTCCTACCCTTGGACGTGGACTTGATTCCCGAAACCTCCATCGTGCGCGAATTCCTCGGCGGCTCGATCCTGAAAGATTTCAAGATCTGGAAGTAAAAAAAGGCCTGACGGGTTTTGAAAACCTGTCAGGCCTTGGCAAAAAGCTAACCTGGCGTTTCAAAATGCCAGGTTAGCTTTTTTGATTCCCAAGTTCGCTTTTGGAAAAGCGAACCTGACTTTTTGAGTTTAAGTATTTCCATTTTCCAGCGGCTTGCCATATTTCGGTATGACCTGTCAGGGACGATACCGCTTTAAAACCCTTCATATAAATTTGTCTTGAACGGCAGACTGCCGCGGCGGATGGCTTCCACCTGTTCTGCCGTCAGCGACTCGCGCCACTTGTCGGCTTGTTTGCTGGCGTCGCGCTGGACTTCGTAGAAGCCGCCGTCTGTGCCTGTGGTTTTCTGCTCGATCTCGCGTTGAATGGCCTCATCCCAGGTCAGCCCCAACTTTTCATACAACTGTTTGAACTCAGCTACAGGCTGGCTCACTAGCTTCTCAAATGAGATCCATTGCCAGGCGGGGTGAATTCGAAATAGAGCCTGCACCTGGCTGGTGGTGCGTCCCCAGGCATGGCCTAGCATCTCGAAATAATCCAGTGCGGTGGTCTCGATGCTCTGATCATGCTTTCGTTGGCGAACGATGCTGTCGCTGCGGCCCGCGGGGTGACGGCAGATGTAGAGCACGTCGGCGCGGGGCAGGGCGGCGCTCACCTGCGGCATCACATCAGTCAGTGAGATGGGTTTGATGCAGATTGTTTCGACTTCCTTGGCGGCGTCCAATGTAGCCAGCAGGGTGACGCATATCAGCCCGTGCACTCGGAAGGCCTTTTGCCCCTCGCAATAAACGAACTTCCAGAAGCTTGCCTGGTCACCCAATTTATCATGCCCGAAGCGGAACTTCATCAGTTCCGTGTCTGGCTCGTGGATGTAGGCGCAGGTGGGGGGCAGGCTCAAGAACCTGCCCAACATGGTGGTTCCGCTGCGGCTAAGGCCGAAGACCAACAGGATGCGCTTGCCGCGCAGAGCAAGCAGGCTGCGAGTCAGGAATGCCACTAATCCCCGTAGGGGATAGGTTATGCGCGTAAAACGATAGAAATTTCTACTGACGTAACGGTCCATTTAAAATTAAAAGCCCTCATACAGATTGGTCTCGAAGGGCAAACTCCCGCGGCGAATGGCTTCGACTTGCTCGACGGTGAGTGAGGCGCGCCACTTGTCAGCCTGCTGGCTGGCGTCGCGTTGGACAGCGTAATACCCGCCGTCTTTTGTGGTACGTTGTTCGACTTCCGCCGCGATCTGTTCCAACCATGACAAGCGCAACCGCTCATATAACTTGTGCAATTCCTCGAGCGGATTAGTCGTCAGAGTCTCGAATGAAACCCAATTCCAGCCTGGATGCTCCTTAAACAAGGCTTGGATTCTACGCTGGGTTTTCCCCCAATCTTTGCCCAATTCTTCCATAGCTGCAAGAGAGACCTCCTGGATATTTTGGTCGTGCTGAACTTGGCGCAAGATGCTTTCGCTGCGGCCCGCGGGGTGACGACAGATATAGACTACGTCAGCGTGAGGCAGGGCCTCACAAGTTTCCTCCATTACGTCGGTCAGGGCGATGGGCTTGATGACAATAGTCTTTACATCGTGTGCAGCCTTGAGCGCCGCCAACATGGCGATGCATACCAGGCTGTGAACCTTGAACTCCCGCTGCCCTTCTGAATGAACAAAATCCCAGAAGATTTTCTGGGTGAAGAAACGGTCTTTTCCAAAACGCGCTCTCAGCAATTCCACTTCAGGTTCGTGCATCGAAATGACTGTGGGCCCCAATGCCAGAAATTTACTGAGCATGCTGGTTCCGCTCCGACTCATACCGAAGACAAGCAGAATCCGCTTTCGGCGTAGAAAGATGATTCCTCGTGCCAGGGGAGCGAGCAACCACCTGAGCGGATAGGTGGCAGTGATGAATGCATAGGATCTCATAACGTAATTATACGCCAGGCATGCGTGCTTCTTGTGAGAGCTTTTTCCACGCGGAGCGATGCAGTGCGGCGGCAGACTTTTGGATGGGCATCTCCTGGACTTTCTTCAACCAGGCCGATTCGGCCTCGTCCGCCCGCTCGAAGCACTGGACCGAAAGCTGCCTCCGTTTCGACGGTGTCTCGCGTCGCCCCTGCAGCGCCGTGGAAATGAACTCGGCTTCCAGCGCATCGCGTTCGGCGCGGTAAGCTGCCATGCGGGCGGGATAATCCTCTAGCATAGCGCGGTGCAATTCCTCGTGTCGCCAGAACAGGGTGTCAGCAGCGTAATGCTGACTCGGCTCGGGGCCGAGGTTGGGCAGGCCAGCGTCCAGCCAGAGTGGTTTGAAGATGCTTGTGCAAGGTGCAGACGTGCCCGTCGTGAAGAAGGTTGGGCGCTCGGGGTCGAGGGCTGCTGCCAGTGACGCAGTGGACTGACTGATGCGAATCGGTCCCCAGCCTGCGTGCGAACAGACCGTCGCGCCCATCAGCCCGCGGTCGGGACGCCAGTCCGCATCGCCGTGGTCGCGCAGGTTGGCGAGGATATGCTCCACGGTCAGGCTGCCCTTGTGGGAAATCAGGTTGCGCAGCGAGCAGGAGCGGCGCGCGCGGCTGTCGCTGAAGGTGGTGTACAGGAAGTCGGAGTAACAGCGCGAGAAGTCGAAATCGTCGCGGCTCTTGCACCAGCCCTGGTCCACGGCGTAAGAGACCAGGTTCGGCGAGGACAGGTCGAAGTCGTTGCCGAGGGTCAGCACGTTCGAGATGGCGTACACGCCCTGCACACGTTTGGCCGCCCAGTGACGGTCCACGGTTTCGAGCACCCAGACCTCGTGCGGATCGGCAATCAAGAAACTGTTGTGGTAGTAGACGGGATGGAAGAAGGAGCACCCGCCGCCCTGACCGTATTGCTCCAGCAGCGAGGTGATGACCTCCACGGCCTCGCGGGCGGTGACGGCGCGTTCGAGGGCCAGTCGCAGCAGGTCCATGCCGAGCAGGGCGGGTTCCTTTTGCGCGGGAACCTTCGAGAAGATGGCCTCATTGCCGATGGTCAGACCGTGCTCATTCGCGCCGATCTCCGCGCCCCACATCCAGAACGGACGCGAGAGCAGCACGGCGTGGGTCCGCTCGACCTGGGGAATTTCGATGTAAGTGCATTTGACGGCCGCGCCCGCTGCGTGCGTCTGTGCGGGAATAAGCTCCAGCAACTGCGACTCGTTCGGGTCGCGGTCCGAGTTCTTGCCGAACAACATCAGACCGTCACGGGTGACATCAGGGGTGGCGATGACAGTGTCGCACATGCTTCCTCCTACGATTCAAAGATAGCCACGGCCCGCACAGGCGAACCTGTCCCGCCGCGGATCTTGAGCGGCAGGCCGATGAAGCGAAAGCGTCCGCGCCCGACCAGTTGATGCAGGTTGATCAGGTTCTCGTAATGCGTGAAGCCCATCTCGCCGCAGATCTGATGGACCTGTTTGTTGGAGACGTGGCGCACGCCCGGGGCGGGGGACTCCACGCCGAAGGCTGCGATGCCGTGACCTCCCAGCCAGCGGGCCGCCTCGACGGTCAGTCCTGGCCCCTCCTGCCAATCGGCGGTACCGAAGGCGCGGCGGTAGTGGTCGGTGTACAGCAGAGCGGTATCGCCCGGGCGGAGGGTTAGTCCTGTTTTGGCGAGCGCCTGCTCCAGGTCCGCGACCTCGATGCGTTCCCGCGGACCCTTGTGCGAGAGGTCGAGACACAGGCCTTCGGTGTAGAACATCGTCAGCGGCATAGTGTCGATGGACTGGCCGCGGTACGGACGCGCCATGTGATTGATGGCGTCCACGTGGGTGCCCGTGTGTTCGCCCATCGTCAGGCGATGCACGGCGGGCGAGACCACGTCGCTCTCGGCAATGCCGTCCCATTCCTCGTGCGAGGCGTGGACGGTCATCTCCACTTCGGGCAGGCCCGAGAAAATGGGAATGCCCGGGTAGATGTCCTGGCTCAGGTCGATGATCTCAAACATGGATGGGCGTGTCGCTTTCGGGAATTATTTCCTGGATTTCTTCGTCTTGGCGTTTTGTAGCTGGTCGGTGACCCTGAATTGGACGATCCTGCGGACCAGGTCCAGTGGCAGGGGCTGGTCCAGCGGGAATTGGACCGAGCCTTTGGCTCCCTCGTAGGCGGCCAGCTCGTCCTTGAATGCTTCGATGCCGCGCGGCGCGGGGTAGAAGCCGATGTGGTTCTTGAAGGCTGCAAAGTGGACCAGATTGCCATGCAGGAAGAAGGTGGGCATCTGGTAACTGATCTTTTCCTGCGCCTCGG
This sequence comes from uncultured Anaerolineales bacterium, assembly GCA_937928015.1. Lineage (GTDB taxonomy): Bacteria > Chloroflexota > Anaerolineae > Anaerolineales > Villigracilaceae > JACPVF01. Next base: position 10,586 of record CALFXA010000251.1, read on the forward strand.
GCGCCGCCTCGTGAATGACAGCTCTCATCTGCCGCAAGCGCTCCCGTATATCCGCGGGGAAGGATGCAATGTATTCGTCGATGCTGGTAAAACCTGCTTTCTGCTTTTCCATGCTACCTCCTAAAGTGACGATTTCATCGGAGTATAAACCAAAACAGGCATCTAAAGTCGTAGAGACGATAGATGCCTGTATCAACATTCTTTTACCCGCTTTTCCGTGGATCGCAGATCATCGGCGGGCGCTGGTTGTAGCGGCTGAGCTGGCCTTAGATCACTACAGCTTTTGCGTAATGGAAGTGCTCAACCGCATGATAGCGGTCTGAACGGCCGTGGAAATAGCGAGCCTCGATGTCTGTGGGCGCAAGATTTTCTTCGAGACGCAGCCCAACCTTTTCCAGGTCAGCGGATAGCGTTGACGGGTCGAAACCAGCTTTCATGGGTTCTCCAAGTTGAGCGGCCATCCGCTGCATTTGCTGGACGCGCTTGGAAGCCTTTTCTGGGACGAACGCATCTGCGTCCAGATAATCGAAAACGATCAGGCTGCCTTGCGCTGTGTTGGAACTGATCTCTTTCAGTGTGTCGAATACAACCTCGCGGGGTAGATAATAACTGACACCCAGCCAGCTAAAAAAACTCAATTGACTCGGATCATATGGCGAACGCTCAAGCGCGCTTGAAAGACTCTCCTTCGTAAAATCGACAGGTACTTCATGTAGATTCGAGGGCTGTCCCCAACCAGCTCTGGCGACTCGTTCCTGTTTCATGGTTTGTGTCGCAGGGTGGTCGAGTTCGAAAATTTGTAATCGGTCGGACAGGTCTGGGCGTCGATAAGCAAACGTATCCAAGCCAGATCCCAAAATGATGTATTGACGTACTCCCTCCCGAATAGCTACCTCCAAGCTGTCTTCCGCATAACGAGAACGGGGAAGGGTGATCGGTCCGTTTGTGAGTTGTACCACCCATGCCAGCGCGGTCATGGGGTCGGGATTGGTTGCGGCCAATTCGGGAGCTACGTATTGAAGCATGTTCGCCCAATCCCGGTTGGTCTGTGCACGCTCCTCAGGTGTGAACAGGGCATTAGCAAGGAAATCGTCGAAGATTTTGTGCGGTTCATATGTTGCGTGGTAGGCGCGCGAGTATGCCATGGCAATTGCGGTAAGCCCAGATTGTTTTTCGGCCATTTTCGATTTTCTCCATTTCCAAGGTGAATGATTTGACCCGCATTTTATATTGTTCCTCCAGTCAATACATCGCCTTTAATTGCCATTGCAATTTCTGTAGTAGTCTCCTATAATGTAAGCAACAAACCAGTTGAACGAAAAAAACTTCCGAAGTCAATTCTTCGGAAGTTTCGTTTTAAGCGAATATGACGGAACAATACCCTTTATACGAATATTATTCCCGCCAGCGCAATGACCACTCCCGCCGCACCGCAGGCGAAATTGACCCAGTCATTGTCCAGCCAATGCCAGCCGCGGACTGGTTCGGTCCGCGTGCCGCAGGTATGCAGGGGATGACGCTCGGTTTCCTTTTGGCAGGTGGGGCAGAAATAGATGGACTGGGCCGTCGCGCCGAGCAGGGAGTCAAACAGTGAGCCCGCCAGGCCCGCGAAGCTGATCAGGAGGAAGTGGCCCACGCCAAGCGAGAATCCGCCCGAGAGCAGGACGGCAGGCAGGGCGATGACGGCGGCGCCCAACAGCGCGGCGGCCGTTCCCCATAGCGAGACCCCGCCCGAGGTCCCTTTTTCGACGGGTTTGCGCAGGTCCGTCAGCAGGCGCGGGGCGGATGGGTTGAGCACGCCCAACTCCGTGGCCCATGTATCCGCATTGACGGCAGCCAGCGCGGCGGCGAATCCGATCCACGGCCAGACGGCCTCAGGGTAGAGTCCGTGCAGGGCGGCGAAGAGTGTGGCGACGCCGCCGTTGCCAAAGACCTGACCCGCATCGCGTTCGTGGCCCTTCGAGAATTTTTCGTTCAGGCCTGCCTTGCGCTGCTTGAAGGCGCGGCTTAACGCGGACGAGGTGATGAAGAAGGTCAGCAGCAAGATGGCCCACGACAGGCCGCCGATTCCGAAGATGACCGTCCCAACGATGATCGCGGCGACCGCACCGCTGCGGTCCAGGCTGTGAGCGCGATGGGCCAGGAAGGCAATGATGATGGCAAAGAAGAACCCAAGGAGGATTTGCATAATCGTTGTTTCCGCGCTGAGCGGAGGGGCAACGTTCTTTTGCCCCGCAGTCGAAGCGCATTTTTTCAAAAGTGGAGCGCGTCTTGGCTATGACCCTCGTATTCGGGTCTTCACTCGACGCGAATTAATTTATACCGGTCTCGAAATGATAAACAACACCGCGATCAGGAAGGCCAGGCTGGAGAGCGCGCCCGAGATCCAGACCACGAAAGCCAGCGGACGTTGTTTCTCCCAGCGGTAAAACGACAATCCCGCCAGCCAGCCGCTCACGCTGAGCAGGGTGCTGGCCAGCGGCAGCAGAATCAACTGCGTGGACGGCACCGCCTGGGCCGCACCGCCTGCATTGACGTCCAGCATGACCTGCGGCAGCGTGGGGATCAGCACACCGACCCAGGCCAGCAGGCCGAGGTTGAGGAACAACGCCGTCAACCACAGATAACGCGCCAGCGGATTGTCCCAGGCGCGGGCCACGATGAAGGTCGGGTACACGGACTGGGCCTCGGCAGGGGTCAGACTGCCCATCTCCACCGCGCGGGCAAAAGTCCGCACGAAGCCCTGGGCATCCAGCGGCGAGATGGCGAACACGCGCCGCGAGGTGGCCACCAATAGCAGGTTCTGCGACTCGGAGGCGATGAACTCCACCAG
>CALFXA010000252.1 GCA_937928015.1 uncultured Anaerolineales bacterium
CCAGTTCGCGGATATTGGACTGGACGCGGCGGGCGACGATTTCGAGTACTTCGTCGGGGATGTGGCGGCCCGTGCGCTCGGCCTTCGAGCGCAGGATGGCCAGGCGAGTCTCAAGGTCGGGCGGCTGGATGTCGGCGGTGAGGCCCCACTCGAAGCGGGAGCGCAGGCGCTCCTCCAGCGTGACCAGCGATTTGGGCGGTCGGTCGGACGAAACGATGATCTGCTTGTCCTGTCCGTGCAAGGTGTTGAAGGTGTGGAAGAATTCTTCCTGCGTGGATTCCTTGCCCGCGATGAACTGGATGTCGTCGATCAGCAGCACATCGGCCGAGCGATATTTTTCGCGGAAGGCCTGGGTGGTGTGCGTGCGGATGGCGTTAATCATGTCGTTGGTGAATTCTTCGGACGACACGTATAGCACGTTCAGTCCGCGCGAGATGCAGGCATTGCCGATGGCATGCAACAAGTGGGTCTTGCCGAGCCCCACGCCGCCGTATAGAAAGAGCGGGTTATAGGCGCGGGCGGGCTTTTCTGCCACAGCCTGACAGGCGGCGTGCGCCAGTCGATTGCCCGAGCCGACCACGAAGGTGTCGAAGATGTAGCGGGGATTGAGGGTGGTGCTGCGGGTGCGCTCGGGCGGAGTCATCTCCAGCGAGGCGGGAGCAGGCTCGGGGTCCGCTGGGGTAGGGATGGGTTCATCCGCGTTGACGACCACGAAGTTGACGGTCACGTTGGTATTCAGGATTCCGATCAACAAACGGCTGACGGTATCGGCCAGGCGGCTCTCCAACCAATCACGGGCGTACGCGTTGCGCACACCCACGGTCAAAACACCCTTGTCGTAAGAGACAGGGCGTGTATCACGAACCCAGGTGTCGAAGGACGCCCGGGGCATTTCCATTTGAAGCTGTCCGAGCACGGACTGCCAGGCCTGCTCTGCGTTCATAAACGGTCGCTCCCTTGGAGAGGGGATAGGGTAGATAAAACTAACCCGCCAACCTGCCGCGGCTTAGTGACTTGGTGATTATGTACTTTTGACGAACGAACTTCAGGGGTTCAGGATGCTTTTGGTTGGGCCGTACATCCTCTTTCAGCGTGCCCATATTCTAGCAGAAGAAAGGAAGGTTTACCAACACGGCTGGCCTACGCTAGGTTAAAAACATCTGTTTTTTTAAGGTTATTCAATGTTAAAGAATCGTGCGGACGAAAAGGCTGAACATTTCCAGTGCTTGGAACATCTGTTTCAGCCAGAAGCGTCTAAAAAAGTTATCCACACCCCCATATATGGGTACTGTTTAGCTCAAATGCCATAAGTAGGTATATTTGCCTTAAAATATGGGGGGTGAAAGCTGATTTTAAAGCCTGTTCGTGAAACCCAGGAATTGGTGATTCGATTTTGCGAATCGTTCAGGCGTTCCCAATTCACGCTTTGACGTTGCGCGGCACCCAGGCCAGGATGGTGGTTCCCTCGCCGGGCGTGGAGCTGATGTCCATTTCGCCGCCCACGCCGCGGGCGCGAGTCTGCATGTTCGAGAGGCCGTGGCCGATGGTGGTGGTCATCTTTTCGAGGTGGAAGCCGCGCCCGTCGTCATGGATCTCCAGCAGCACGCGCTCCTTCGTGGTCCATACCGAGACCTGCACCTTCCTGGCGCCCGCATGTTTGGCGGCATTGGCCAGCGCCTCCTGACAGATATGGAAGAGCGCCAGCGAATGCGAGTGGGGCATCTCTTTCAGGTCCGAGCGCGGACCCGTCAGGTTGACCTCCGCAAAGGTGTTGGCGCGGTATTCGGTCACCAGGCGTTTGAGGCCCGCCATCAGGCCGTCGTTGCCGAGCTGGCGCGGACGCAGGTCGAGGATGTAGGTACGGATGTCGCGAATGGCCTGGTTCAGTCCGTCGATGGATTTCTGGACGCGGGTCTTGGCCTGGACTGGATCTTCGTCGATAGTGTGGTAGGCGCTTTCGAGGGCCAATCCCACCCCGTAAATGGACTGGATGATGCCGTCGTGCAGGTCCATGCCGATGCGGTCGCGTTCTTCGAGCACGGCCAGACGGCGGGCATTGTTGTGCAGACGGGCGTTCTCGATGGCCAGCCCAGCCCAGTTGCCTACCGCGGAGAGCATCTGGATGCTGCGGTCGTCGAAGGGCATGGTGTGACGGGTGGCGATGCTCAAGACGCCCAGCGTGTTCTCGCCCGAGCGCAGCGGGATGCTGGCCATCTGGCGGAATCCCGCCTTGACCACGGCCTGGCGGGCGAAACGATCATCGGTGGGCAGGTTGGAGCTGAGCAGGGGTTCGCCTTTTTGGGCGGTCATGCCCACGTACCCTTCCCCCATTTTGAAGAGATTTTGGTTCCAGAACGCTTCGGCGGCCTCGCCGCGATGTAGGACCATGCGCAGGGTCTTGCGGTCTTCTTCCAACAGGAAGATTTCGCCCGCCTCCACCTTCATATAATTCATTACCAGCGCCAGCGACTTGTTCAGGATCTCGTCCAGTTCCAGAGAGGCGGTCAACGTCGTGGCGATGTCGTTGACCAGGGCCATATCCTCGTTGCGGCGGGTGACGGCGGCATCGTGTTCGCGCATCTGCTCGTACAGGTTCGCGTTCTGGATGGCGGCGGCGGCGTAAGCCGCCAGCATCTGGATGATCATCTCATCGTCGGAGGTGAATTCGGGGGCGTCCAGCTTTTCGGTCAGGTAAATCTGACCGAGCTGATGGTCCCCCGCGCGGATCGGCACCCCGAGGAAGGAAGCCATGTGGGGATGATGGGCGGGAAATCCCACCGAACTGGAGTGTTCCTGTAGCACGGGCAGGCGCAGCGGGTCGTGGCGATCCATCAACTCGCCGATCAGCCCAAGCCCCAGCGGCGGGTGGACGATGCGATTGATCTCGTCCTTGGTCATTCCAACGGTGATGAATTGCTTCAGGCTGCCGTTCTCGTCCAACACCCCTAAGGCGGCATAGCGCGCCCCTGCCTGGTCGCAGGCTAGGGCGGCGATACGTTCGAGCAGCGTCTCCAGCGAGACATCCTTCACTAATTCCAGGCTGGCCTGATGCAGTGCGATCAGACGGTCTTGGAGCTGTTCGCGCGTTAATAGCATTAAGACACCTCAACGGTATTATATCTAAGTTTTGTCGGGATTCAAAACGCCGATGGGTTTGTCAAGACTCTGCAAGGCTGGTTTTGGTTCGGGTTTGATAGATTTTGGCGGGCCGACGAAATATAATAGCGCAAAAGGTGACCTGATGACGAATTCCCGCATTTCTGGATTTTACAACCTGACCCTGGACGAACGCCGCACCAAAGTAGCCGATTCTGCCGATTTCCCCACCGATGGCCTGACTCCGTTTACCACGGGCGGACTCACCCCCGAAGCCGCCGACCACATGGTGGAGAACGCTGTGGGCCTGTTCAGCCTGCCACTGGGAATTGGACTCAACTTCCAGGTCAACGGCCGCGATGTGCTGGTGCCGATGACGCTGGAGGAGCCGTCGGTGGTGGCGGGAGCCTCGTTCATGGCCAAGTTGGCCCGCGCGGGCGGCGGATTCCAAGCCACCTGCTCGGCGTCTGAGATGATCGGCCAGATGCAATTGCTGGATGTGGACGACGTCCACGCGGCGCGGCTGAAGATTTACGAACACAAAACGGACCTGCTGGCCGAAGCGGATTCCATCGATCCAGTCCTCAAGAAATTCGGCGGCGGCGCGCGTGACCTCGAAGTGCGGGTCATCGACGATTCGCCCATCGGCGCGTTTCTCGTGGTTCATCTCATCTATGATGTGCGCGATGCAATGGGCGCGAATGCGGTCAACACGGCCTGCGAACGGCTGGCCCCGCGCATCGAAGCGCTCACCGGCGGACGAGTCCACCTGCGGATTCTCTCCAACCTGGCGGACCGTCGCATTGCGCGCGCGCGCTGTGTGATCCCCGTGCAGGAACTGGCGTTCGGTGATTTCAGCGGAGAGCGCGTCCGCGACGGGATCATCGAGGCCTATGCCTTTGCCGCATCCGACCCGTACCGCGCGGCTACGCACAACAAGGGCATCATGAACGGCGTGGATGCGGTGGTCATCGCCACGGGCAACGATTGGCGCGCCATCGAAGCGGGCGCGCATGTCTACGCCGCGCGCTCGGGCAGATATACTTCATTATCCACCTGGGGCAAAGACAGGGACGGGAATCTGGTCGGTACGCTCGAAATGCCGATGGCGGTGGGCATCGTCGGCGGGGCGACCAAGGTGCATCCCGCCGCGCAGGCCGCCGTCAAGTTGATGGGCGTGAAAACCGCCAGCGAACTGGCCGAGATCATCGTTGCGGTGGGATTGGCCCAGAACATGGCCGCCCTGCGGGCCCTCGCCACCGAAGGCATCCAGCGCGGACACATGTCGCTGCACGCGCGCCAGGTGGCCATCGCCGCAGGCGCCAGCGCGGACCTGGTCGAAAAGGTCGCCGCGCAGATGGTGGCCGAGAAGGTGGTCCGCATTGATCGGGCGGAAGAGATATTGAAGGAAATGAAATAATATTGTAGGGGCGACCCGTCGGGTCGCCCCTACCCTGATAAAAAATAAAGGAAAGCAATGACAACTCCTCAAAACTCCCCCACTTTACTCAAACCCGCCAAGCCTGTTGGCATCGTTGGCTATGGCGCCTACGTGCCGCGTTACCGTCTGCCTGCCAAGGAAGTCGCCCGTGTCTGGACGGGCGGCAAAGGCGCGGGCCTGCCGATCAAGGAAAAGGCCGTGCCTGGCCTCGACGAGGACGTGATCACCATGTCTATCGAGGCGGCGCGCAACGCGATGAAGCGCGCCCAGATCGACCCGCATGAACTGCGCGCGGTCTGGGTCGGCTCGGAGTCGCATCCGTACGCCGTCAAGCCGACCTCCACGCTGGTGGCGGAAGCCATCGGCGCGGTGCCCAACACGCAGGCCGCTGACTGGGAATTCGCCTGCAAAGCGGGCACCGAAGCGCTGGTCGCTGCGATGGGTCTGGTCGGCTCGGGCATGGGACATTACGCCATGGCCATCGGTATGGACACCGCGCAGGGCAAGCCGGGCGACGCGCTCGAATACACCGCGGGCGCGGGCGGCGGCGCGTACATCGTCGGTCCCGCCGAAGAGTCGCTGGCCGTGATCAACGCCTCGTACTCCTACGTCACCGACACGCCCGACTTCTGGCGCCGCGAATATCAAAAGTATCCCGAGCACGGCATGCGCTTCACGGGCGAACCCGCCTACTTCAAGCACATCACCGAAGCGGCCACCCACATGATGGAAGCGATGGGCACCACCGCCAAGGATTACAAATGGGCCATCTTCCACCAGCCGAACACCAAGTTTCCCCAGCGTGTGGCGGGACAACTGGGATTCACCCCCGAGCAGATCGCGCCTGGGCTGCTGGTGCCTGTCATCGGAAACACCTACGCGGGCGCCGCCATCATCGGCCTGACCGCCACCCTCGACCTGGCCCAACCTGGCGACCGCATCCTGATGGTTTCCTTCGGCTCGGGCGCCGGCTCCGACGCCTTCGATATCACTGTCACCGACAAGATCACGGAGCGCCAGTCCCTGGCAACCAAGACCCAGGAATACATCGCCCGCCGCACCGAAATCGACTACGCCACCTACGTCCGCTTCCGCGGCAAGCTGGCGATGAAATAATTCTGTAGGGGCGGACGGCTGTCCGCCCCTACGATTGGAACCAACATGGCCTTCTTTGACCTCTCCCTCGACGAACTCAAGACCTACCGCCCCGCGCGGACTGAACCCGCGGACTTCGACGCTTTCTGGAAATCCACGCTGGAGGAGGCCCGCGCTCATCCGCTGAATGCGACTTTCGAACGCGTGGACTACGGCCTGTCGGCGCAGGAAATGTTTGATGTGACGTACGCAGGCTTCGGCGGGCAGCCCATTAAGGGCTGGCTGATCCTGCCTGTTGGGGCGCAGCGGCCCCTGCCTTGTGTGGTCGAATATATCGGCTACGGCGGCGGACGCAGTCTGCCCATCGACTGGCTGTTGTGGTCCAGCGCGGGTTATGCCCACTTCATCATGGACACGCGCGGACAAGGCGGCACCTGGTCGCCTGGCGACACGCCCGACCTGTACGCCGACGGCGGCAACGCGCATTACCCTGGCAGCATGACCAAGGGCATCCTCGACCCGCAGCATTATTACTACCGCCGCGTTTTCACCGACGCCGCGCGCGCCATCGACGCGGCTCGCAGCCATCCCGCCGTGGACGCCTCGCGCATCGCCGTGACGGGCGGTTCGCAGGGCGGTGGCATCACCATCGCCGCTGCGGGCCTAGTCCCTGATGTGACGGCGGCTCTGCCCGACGTGCCCTTTCTGTGTCACTATCGCCGCGCCACCGAGCTGGTGGACATGTTCCCGTATAAAGAGATCGCGGAATATTGTCACACGCACCGCGACAAGATCGATACGGTTTTCGAGACGTTGTCCTATTTTGACGGTGTCAACTTCGCGGCGCGTTCACAGGCGAAGGCGCTCTTCTCGACCGCGCTGATGGATCAGGTCTGTCCGCCCTCGACGGTCTTCGCGGCCTACAATCATTGGGCAGGCGAAAAGGACATCAAGGTTTATCCGTACAACGGACATGAAGGTGGCGGCAGTTATCAAACCGCCGAGAAGCTGAAATTTTTGAAGAGTATTTGGTAGGGGCGGGCCCCCGCCCTCATAGAGGAACCATCATGACAGATATCGTTATCGCAGGAATCGGACAAACCGAAGTCGGCGAGCATTGGGACATCAGCCTGCGTGAGCTGGCCTTTCACGCGATCCAGGCCGCCGTCAAGGACGCGGGCGGACTGAAGCCGCAGGCCTTGTTCGTCGGCAACATGCTTTCGCCGAATCTCTCGAACCAGGCGCATCTTGGCGCGCTGCTGACGGATTACGCAGGCCTGACCGGTATCGAGGCGGTGACCGTCGAGGCAGCGGGCGCTTCGGGTGGGGCGGCGCTGCGACAGGGCTACCTGGCCGTCAAGAGCGGCCTGGTGGATGTGGCGCTGGTCGTCGGCGTGGAAAAGTTCACCGACCAGGTCGGCTCGGGCGTGGACGCCGCCATCGCCACCACGGGCGATTCGGATTACGAAGCCGTGCAGGGTCTGACCGCCTCGGCGCAGGCGGCGCTGCTCATGCGCCGTTACATGCATCAGTATCATGTCCCTGCCGATGGCTTCGCGGGCTTTGCGCTTACCGCGCACGCCAACGGCGCGGGCAACCAATATGCCATGTTTCAGAAGGCCATCAAGCCCGAGACCTATGCCAAGGCGGAGATGGTCAGCGAGATCGGAAGAGCGTCGTGTAGGGAAAGAGTGTAGATCTCGGTGGTC
>CALFXA010000253.1 GCA_937928015.1 uncultured Anaerolineales bacterium
CCTGCCCGCCGCCTATGCCCTGGCCGCGCTGGGACTGTATCTCTTCGCCCGCGACGGTTTGCGCGCGCTGAACAAAGCCTTCCACCCGCTTTTCCTGACCCTGTGTCTGGTGGTGGTGTTCTGGCTGCCGCTCATGAACCTGTACATCTACTTCAATGAGGTGTCCGACCCATACGACCGTCAGGTGCGGCGTGAGGTGGGCGAAATGGCCGCCGCGGCGACGGGTCCCGACACGCTGGTGGTGCTGCCCAGCGTCCCGCGCGGCGATGAATCGCTGAACAACGAATATCAGATGATCGAGTTGTTTATGCTCCAGAAACTTCCCTCGTCCGCCATCCCAAGTGCCTACACGCATGTCGCCCTGGAGGATCTGCTCCCCGCCCTGCCGCATGGATTAACAGACCGCCCCAACCTGGAAATCATCCTCGACAAGGAAACCGCCAGCGAGCGCGAGCAGCGGGACGCGCTGTCGGCCGCCTTGCAGCGCTGCTATCCCAAGGGCCAACTGATCCAGGGCTATTTCTTCGACCGTTTCAGCCTGCCTGCCGCCGCCCTGGCCGACCCCGCCTGCATCGCCGCGGACCTGACCCTGCAAGTCCAGTCCGAGCGCGGGCTGAGTTGGTCGCTTTCCCAAGGGTCGGCCATGGGGCTGTCGCTGCGCTGTGAGGTCCAGAACGCAGACTATCAGTGGATCGAGGCCGAGGACCTGCCTCTGTCCCCGGGCTGGCAGCCCGAGGCCGCCTTCACCACGGATTGGAGCGGGAGCGGTTTCCTGATGGACAATTACGAAAGCCATCCCGTCCAATACAGCTTCGACGTCCCCAGCGACGGCTCGGTCTATCTGTGGGTGCGCATCCTCAAGCGTACCCCCGACGATACCTCTGTGCGGTTGACCCTGAATGACAAGACAGATACCGCGGCCGCGCCTGGGACGACGCTGCAACAATGGAACTGGCAGCGGACGGGGCCGTTCCCTATTCACGCAGGCAGTAACATCCTCACCCTCGAACGTCCCTATACGGGCGACCCGATGGCTTTCATGGCGGTTTTCATCGACGCGCTGGTCATCACACCCGACTCCACCTTTGACCCCACCCAGGATCAATACCTGCCCCTACCCGTCCAACCGCTGCGCTTCGACAAGCCGCAAAGCAGCGGCCTGATCCCCCTCAGCCTGGACCCAGGCAAGTACCGCTGCACCCTGCAAGCCGATAGCGATCAGAACCTGGTGGACGCCTTCGGCCACGCGCCGCTGCAATCCGATCCCATCCTTTTCGACATCCAGCCCTGAGGGCGCCATGAAAACCGTTCTCTTTCATCAACATGGCGGACCCGAGGTCCTCCAGTACACGGATTTCCCCACCCCCGAGCCCAAGCCAGGCGAGGCGCTGGTGCGCCTGCGCGCGGCCTGCCTCAATCGCATGGACATCTTCGTCCGCAACGGCTGGCCTGGCCTCAAGCTGGAACTCCCCCACATCAACGGCGCCGACGGCGCAGGGGAGATTGCGGAAATTCCTTCTCCCCCGTTTTCGGAGAAAATGGGGGAGACCGAGAGGGAGTTGAAAACTGGCGACCTCGTGGTCATCAACGCCAACCTGGGATGTGGCACCTGCGAGGCCTGTCAGCGCGGACAGGATAATCTGTGCAGCCACTGGCATCTGCTCGGCGAGACGGTGCGCGGCACCTACGCGGAATACGTCTGCGTGCCTGTGCGCCAACTCTACCGCCTGCCCGCAGGTTTCGACCTCCATACCGCGGCCGCGGCGGCGCTGGTCTTCCAGACCGCCTGGCATTCGCTGGTCACGCGCGGCGGATTGCAGGCGGGCGAGACAGTGGTCATCGTCGGCGCAGGCGGCGGGGTCAACACCGCCAGCGTGCAGATCGCAAAACACCTCGGGGCGCAGGTCATCGTCGTTGGCTCGGACGCGAAGAAACTGGACCAGGTCCAGGCCCTGGGCGCAGACGTCCTGATCGACCGCTCGCAGGAAGCCGACTGGGCCAAGGCGGTCTATCTTGCCACCCAAAAGCGCGGCGCGGACGTGGTGGTGGACAACGTCGGCACAACCTTCCCGCTGAGCATGAAGGTCCTGCGCAAAGGCGGCCGCCTGCTGACGGTCGGCAACAGCGGCGGACCGAAGTTCGAGATCGACAATCGCTTCGTCTTCGCCAAGCACCTCAGCATCCTTGGCTCCACCATGAGCACGCGCGCCGAGTTCGCCCAGGTCATGGACCTGGTCACCTCGGGTAAAATCCACCCCGCGCTGGATCAGACCTTCGACCTGAAGGATGCCGCTGCTGCCCAGACCCGCCTCGAGCGCGGAGAAAATTTCGGAAAGATCACATTGAATATCTAATGTCATTGCGGGGAGAGCGCTCTTCCCGACGTAGCAATCTCAAGCTATTGAGGAAGTGCTTCACCTCTCGTTTCGCTCGAGCTCGCAATGACACGATATGGAGACTTTTTTGCTTAAGAAGATCACTCTATCCACCTGGTACGAAATCCTGCTCATCACCACCGTGTTGGGCGTACATCTATATGCCGCCACGTCCGACGCCTTCAACTTTCCTGCCAGTTGGTTCACTCGCGACGACGCCTATTACTACTTCAAGGTCGCGCAGAACATCACCGAAGGCCACGGCATCACCTTCGACGGGATCAACCCAACCAACGGCTATCATCCGCTGTGGATGCTGATCAACATCCCCATCTTCGCGCTGGCCCGCTTCGACCTGATCCTGCCGTTGCGCATCCTGCTGATGGTGCAGGCCGCTCTCAGCGCCGCAACGGGCGTACTGCTCTTCCGCATGGTCAAAGGGACGGTCTCGCCCGTGCTAGGTGTGCTGGTCTCCGCCTGGTGGGTCACCGACCTGTACCTGCACTCCGCCATGTACGAGTTCGGCCTGGAGACGGGGCTGGCCTCCTTCACGGTGACGCTCCTGCTTTACCAGTTATGGAAATTCGAGCAGGCCTGGCGAACGGAGGGCGTGTCCCTACAGCGCGTGGCAGTGCTGGCGTTTTTTGCCATGCTGGCCATGTTCAGCCGCCTCGACCTGGTCTTCCTGGCCGTACTGGCAGGTGCGTGGATTCTCCTGCGCGGCACCCGCCTGCGCTCCCTGCTCCCGCTGGACCTCCTGCTGGCCGCCGTCAGCGTGCCCGCCTGTCTCATCTATAGGCTGGGTCTGCCCACCTATTACCTATACGGGAACACGGCGATTGTCATGCTGGCCCTCTCGTTGGGGAGTAAATTCCTGACGTATTTCTTCCTCGGCCTGTATCAGCCGCCCGTGACCGAATCGTTAGGACAAACGCTGAAGAAGGTCGTGCTAGCCGTGACTGTCAGTAGCCTCTTCACCAGCGCTGTCATGCTGGCAGCGGCTCCCCTGCTGGGAAGTTTCCCGCGCATCACGCTGATCTATGACTGGGTCTTCAATCTTGTGGGTCTGGCCCTGCTCCGCCTGCTGGCGCGCGCCTTCAGCCAGAATACGAACCGCGCCGCACTTTCCCCCGTGGAATTGCTCAAGGCCAACTGGCAAACCTGGTTCAAGGAAGGTCTGGCCTTCTATGGCGTTCTAGGCGGGGCGTTGCTGGCCTATATGACCTTCAACAAGATCGTCATCGGCAGCGCCATGCCCGTCAGCGGCGAGATCAAACGCTGGTGGGGTACTTTCGGCTCCAAGGTCTACGGCGGCACCGCCCACAATCCGCTCTCGTTCTGGGCGGTTGACTTCGAAGGCGACTTCAATGCCTGGCGTCCGCTCACTGGCTGGGTTGTACAGGCAAGCAAGTTCTTTGCCAGCCAGCACGGAGATTATCGCATCGACAATTACTACATCACCCTGTTGATTGCCATCGTCATCCTGTTCGTTTTTGTGTTACTCCTCAATCGCCGCGAGGCAGTGCGCGGTGTGGCACACTTTAACCTGCCCGTCTTACTGACAGCTTCTTTCATCCAGGTCCTATCCTACAATCTGACGGGGTACGCAGCTTTGAAGGAATGGTACTGGATCATGCAGCCCATCCTGGCTGTTCTCGCCTTCTCGCTTGCGGCAGGAATGTTCGTCCGCCCATTGATGAAGCTGAAGGTCGCGCGACTACTCCTTTGGCTGGCTGTGACGGGCGTGCTCTTCTCCAGGTTTTTGAGCCTGGGATCTGCCATCGCAGAACGCATGCCGCACGGCTTGTATGGCCCCACACTGCCATACCTCGACTCGATGCGTTTCCTCGAAGAGAATACCCCGCCTGGCTCGGTGATCGGCATGACGGGCGGCGGCAATGTGGGTTATTACATCCACGACCGCATCATTGTCAACATGGATGGCCTGATCAACAGTCCCGCCTACTTCGAGGCGCTCAAGGCAGGCCATGCCAATGACTATCTCGAAAACATCGGGCTGGACTACGTCTTCGCCAATTCGGGCATGCTCGACGGTGTGCCCTATCGCGGCCAGTACGCCCTTGGGAGCGCCATTGCCCGCTACGGCGGCAAATCGTTGATGGAATTCAGCCCGTGAAAAATCGAGCACCTTTCCGTGTAACCCTGTTGTCCCTCGCGGTGTTAATGCTGACAGTGTGGAACCTGTTCCGCGCCTGGACGGCCTTCGCCTGGTGGGGCGTCCTGGCCGAGTTCATCCCCAAGTCAGGTCCGCTCTATATCGGGCTGACGGGCATCCTCTGGTCGGCGCTGGGACTGGTCCTCGTCTGGGGGCTGGACGGTGGAAGGCCTTGGGCACCGCGCCTCGCCCTCGGGGCGGGTCCCGTTTACACGGTCTGGTACTGGACCGACCGTCTGGTCCTGCAAACTGAACGGGCCAACTGGCCCTTCATCCTGTTTGTCAATCTGCTCGTGCTCGTCCTGATTGTTGTTATTTACAAGTCGGACTTTTTCCAGAGAGAGGCTTATGAGCGAAAATTTGAAGATCAAGAAATTGAGTGAGCGCAAGGCGCGCACCCGCCTGGGCGGCGGCGCGGACCGTGTCGACGCCCAGCACAAAAAGGGTCGCCTGACCGCTCGTGAACGCCTGGACATTCTGCTCGACCGCGGCTCCTTCCGCGAGGTGGACGCCTTCGTCGTCCATCGTACCAGCGACTTCGGTCTGGACCAGCAAAAATTCCCGAGCGACTCGGTCGTCACAGGCTGGGGCACCATCGAGGGTCGTCTGGTGTACGTCTACTCGCAGGACTTCACCGTCCTGGGCGGCAGCCTGGGCGAGGTCCACGCCGAAAAAATCTGCAAGATCATGGACATGGCCATGAAGAACGGCGCGCCCGTCATCGGTCTGAATGACTCGGGCGGCGCGCGCATCCAGGAAGGCGTGGTGGCGTTGGCGGGTTATGCGGACATCTTCCTGCGTAACACCATGGCCTCAGGCGTCATCCCGCAGATCTCCGCCATCATGGGACCCTGCGCGGGCGGCGCGGTCTATTCCCCCGCCCTGACCGACTTTATTTTCATGGTCAAGAACTCTTCCTACATGTTCGTCACAGGCCCCGATGTGGTCAAGGCCGTGACCCATGAGGAGGTCTCGTTCGAGGACCTGGGCGGCGCGAGCATCCACGCGGAGAAATCGGGGGTGTGCCATGTGGCCGCCGACAGCGAAGCCGACACGTTGTACCTGATCCGCAAGTTGCTGGGCTACCTGCCGCAGAACAATATGGAAGATGCCCCCTTCGTACAGGGCGACGATCCACTGCGCATGAACGACGAGTTGAACTCCATCGTGCCCGAGGATCCCAACAAACCTTACGACATCAAGGACGTCATCCGTCCCATCGTGGACAGCGGCGATTTCTTCGAAATCCACGAGAATTATGCGCCCAACATCGTGGTCGGTTTTGCGCGCCTGGGCGGGCACTCGGTGGGCATCGTGGCGAACCAGCCTGCCGTCCTGGCGGGCGTGCTCGACATCGACGCCAGCGAAAAGGGTGCGCGCTTCGTGCGCTTTTGCGACGCGTTCAACATCCCGATCATCACCTTCGAGGACGTGCCTGGCTTCCTGCCTGGAACCTTCCAGGAACATCACGGCATCATCCGCTCGGGCGCGAAATTGCTCTACGCCTACTGCGAAGCGACCGTCCCCAAGTTGACCGTTATTACGCGCAAGGCCTATGGCGGCGCGTACTGCGTCATGTCATCCAAGCATATCCGCAGCGACGTGAACCTGGCCTGGCCCACCGCCGAGATCGCGGTCATGGGTCCCGACGGCGCGGTCAACATCATCTTCCGCAAGGAACTGGACAAGGCCGCCGATCCCCTCCAGCGCAAGGCCGAACTGGTGGCGGAATACAAGGAGAAGTTCGCCAGCCCCTACGTGGCGGCCGAACGCGGCTACGTGGACGATGTGATCGAACCCAAGGAAACCCGTCCGCGCCTGATCAACGCGCTGGAAATGCTCAGCAACAAACGCGACTCCAATCCCGCCAAGAAACACGGCAACATTCCCCTTTAATTCTGTGTAGGGGCAGGAGATCTCCTGCCCCTACTACAAGAGGTTTTTAATGTTCAAAAAAGTATTGGTTGCCAACCGAGGGGAGATCGCCGTCCGCATCATCCGCGCCTGCCGCGAACTCGGCATCGAGACCGTGGCTGTCTACTCCGAAGCGGACCGTCACGCCCTGCACGTGCGCTATGCCGACGAGGCCTACCTGCTCGGCCCCGCCCCGTCGCGCGAATCCTACCTGCGCGCCGACAAGATACTGGACGTAATCCGCAAATCGGGCGCGGACGCCGTCCACCCTGGCTACGGTTTCCTGGCCGAGCGCGAAGACTTCGCCGCCGCCTGCCTGGACCTGGATCTCGCCTTTATCGGACCCAAGCCCTCGTCCATTGCGGCGATGGGCGACAAGGCCGAGGCGCGCGCCACGGTCATCAAGGCAGGCGTACCCGTGGTGCCTGGAACCGAGGATGTCGGCAACCTGACCGACGACGACTTGCTGCGCGTCGCCCCCAAGATCGGCTTTCCGCTGCTCATCAAGGCGACAGCGGGTGGCGGCGGCAAGGGCATGCGCGAGGTCAAGAATATCGAAGAGATGCCGCTGCTATTACAGTCGGCCCGACGGGAAGCGGAATCCGCTTTCGGCGACGGGGACGTCTACCTGGAAAAACTGGTTGAGGGCGCGCGCCACATCGAATTCCAGATCATGGCCGATTCACACGGCAACGTCATCCATTTGGGCGAACGCGAATGTTCCATCCAACGCCGCCATCAGAAGCTGATCGAGGAGGCCCCTTCTCCTTTCATGGACGATGAACTGCGCGCGAAGATGGGCGCGGTGGCCGTCAAGGCCGCTCAAGCCGTGGACTATATCAACGCGGGCACCATCGAGTTTCTGGTGGACAAGGACCGCAATTTCTACTTTCTCGAAATGAACACCCGCCTGCAAGTCGAACATCCCGTCACCGAGATGACCACGGGCGTGGACATCGTGGCCGAACAAATCCGCGTGGCCCGCGGACGTCAGCTCAGCTACACCCAGGAGCAGATTCAGTTCAACGGTCACGCCATCGAGTGCCGCATCAACGCCGAGGACCCATACAACAATTTCCTGCCGTCCACGGGACGCATCACCCACAGCCTGCTCCCCACGGGACCAGGCGTCCGCGTGGACACGGGCGTGTATCCTGGCTTCGAGATTACGCCCTACTACGACCCGATGATTGCCAAGCTGATCGTGTGGGGCGAGACACGCGCCCAGGCCATCCTGCGCATGCGCCGCGCGCTGGAGGAATATCGCATCGTCGGCGTACGCACCAACATCCCCTTCCACCAGACCATGATGGACTCGCACCGCTTCATGGGCGGTCAGTACGATACCCGCTTCGTGGAGGAGCGCTTCTCGATGGATACCGAACGTCAGGGCGACGACGCCCACGCCGAGATCGCGGCTGTGTTCGCCACCCTGGCGGCCCACCAGGAGATCGAGCGTTCGGCGCAGATCGTCCGCCGCGGCACGCGCGACGCCAGCAACTGGAAGTGGGTCGGCCGCTGGGAACGCATGCATCGTTGATGCAGGAGGAGAGACGATGAAATACGTGACCCGTGTTGAAGACAAGGAATTCGAGGTCGAGATCCTCGACGAAAAACACATCCGCATCGGCGAGCGCCTGCTGGAAGTGAACTTCGAGTCGGTCAGCGGACAACCCGTATATTCGCTGATCGTGGACGGCAAGTCGTACGAGGCCTTCGTCTACCCGAGCGAGGAAGGCTGGCAGGTGCTCCTGCATGGTCAGCAATACCCCGTCAAGGTGGTGGACGAGCGCGAGCGGCGGCTGCGCACGGCGGCAGGCGGCGGCGCGGAAGGCAGCGGCGAGTTCCAGCTCAAGGCGCCCATGCCAGGCCTAATCGTGTCCATCCCCGTGGCCGAGGAGCAACAGGTCGAAAAGGGACAGGTGCTAGTGGTGCTCGAGTCGATGAAGATGCAAAACGAGCTCAAGGCACCGCGCGCGGGCATCGTGCGCCACATCCGCGTCAAGGCGGGTGAGACCGTGGAGCAGCGTCAGATATTATTGGCGCTGCACTAATAGAGAGTCGCAATGAACGATCAAGAAATAGAAGTCAAGTTCTTCGTGCGTGACCTGAAACGAATCGAAGCGGGCCTTCTCGAAAGGAAGGCCCGTCTGATTCAAGCGCGCGTCTTCGAGCGCAACCTGCGCTACGACCTGCCCGACGGCGGCCTGCGTGCCAAGGGGGAAGTCTTGCGCCTGCGGCAGGATACCGAGTCTCATTTGACATTCAAGGGCGCGAGCCAGATCGTGAAGGGAATCATCACCCGCCCCGAGCTGGAATTCACCGTCGGCGATTTCGAATCCGCGCGGAAATTTCTTGAAGCACTCGGCTATCGGCAGGTGGCCGTCTACGAAAAATACCGCGCCGTGTACGAACTTGGCGACTGTCACATCATGCTGGATGAACTCCCCTACGGCGATTTCACTGAAATCGAAGGGCCCGATTCAGAGACCATCCGCAAGATGGCCGATCTGCTTAACCTGAATATGAATGCCTCCCTGGCAGATAGTTATCTGGGCATCTTCGACAGGTATTGCCGAAAACGGGACTGGTCACAGTCAATATTGACTTTCGACGCCCTACGCGGCGTGGTATTCGATCCTGTAGAATTGGATATCCACCCAGCCGATCAATAAACGAACAGGCCATGCGTGTGCATGGCCTGTTGCTTTCAGAGACTCACTTTGTCCACTGCGGCAGTGTAGGCAGGGATTGCAGGTACAGCCAGATGGCCTGCAATTCTTCGTCGTAGAAGAGGCGGTAATCCTTCCACGGCATGAACTCGGGGTCCAGGTTGTGGCCGCCAGGGGTGACGCCCGTGCGGATGGTGGTGATGAACTGCTCCTCGGTCCAGCCAGCAAGTTCGCCACCTGGCGTCAGGTTCGGCGAGATCTTGGTGATGGTCGGGTCGGGGAAGGGACCGCCCGCCAGGTCGGGGCCGTGACAAACATGGCAATCGTTGGTGTTGACCAGGTATTCGCCATATTCCACGCTGGCGGCGCGCTCGGGCGCGCTGACGTGTGTCTCGTGGCCGACCACCTCGACAGGCATGGGCGCGATCACACCCGCCGTGTAGAGGATCAATGCCAACGGTTTGAAATGCTTTCCGCTGGTCTTATGATCCACAGGCGGGATGGTCTTGAGATAGGCGATGATGGCACCCAAGTCCTCGTCGCTCAAATGGGATGTGGAGGTCACGGCAGGCATGAACAGGGGTTTGCCTTCGGGGTCGATTCCGTGGCGGATGGCGCGCACGTAATCCTCGGTGCTCTGGGCCTCACGCCCGAATCCGCCCTCGCCAGATGTGAGATTGGCCGAGTCGATGGTGCCAAGCGGGCCCGCGTTGAACCATTTCTCGATCCCACTCAAGTCTGCACCGTGGCAGCCCGCGCACAGAGTCTCCACGCGATGCTTGCCAAACTCCAGGCTGGCCTGGTCGGTGGGAAGTTCGATGTTCGAGGGTGGAAAATCATAGGTCTTGTTCATGCGCGCGTTCCCGAGCGCAAACATGGTCACCCCCACAATCAAGATGATTCCGATCAGCGTACCCAACACGATCCCAATCCATTTCAAAACGTTCTTCATTTCAATTCTCCTTATCAATAAAGTGAAGCGGTCGATCTGTAACAGTAAATATGATTTATTTTATCCAATTTTAAGGAATTGGGGAGACCCGATTCGGGAATTGGTACCTTTGACGCACCTTCCGTCCGCGCTTGACATTGTGACACTTCCCACTATACTGGAGGCATGTCCACCTCTTCCAGCCTCAAGGGATTCGACAAACTGAGCAGTCACTTGCCCATACTGAAAAAGCGTCTGGGTCTGGTGCGCCTGCTCCTCGTCCCAGCCCTGCTCGCTTTCCTCATCTATAACTTCTTTGCCATCGAAGACGCCACCTGGCAGTTGTGGCTGCTGGATGGCGAGGTAGTCCTCGGCACACTCGGGTACGCGATTCTCAGTTTGTTCTTCCGCCTGAAAAATGACCTGAAGGACAAATATGGGTCGAAGGCATTCGAGCTGGCCTTCACGCGCATTGCCCTGCCTGGTTTGGTGATCGTTTTCTCGGTCGCAGCGCGCGTCGGCTACATCCCTGGGCCACTGATTCCACGCTTTGCGGGATACGCCGCCCTGCCCATCCTGGGCGGCCTGCTGATATTGATCGGTGTGACCTTGTGGATTCGCGCGGTGGATACCTTCGGCGTGGACTACCTGACCATGCTGTACGTCTATTATCCGCGCGAAGGCCAGGTGGTGGACCACGCCATCTACGGGGTTATCCGCCATCCCGTCTATGCGGCTGGGCTGTGGATCGTGTTTGGGCTGGCCCTGCTCAACGGGACCTGGTTTGGGCCCGCACTGGCGGTCTTCTTCCTGTTGGGGGTGTGGGGCTGGCTGCGGCTGGTCGAGGAAAAGGAATTGATCGAACGCTTCGGCCCATCCTACGCAGAGTATCGCAAACGGGTGCCCGCCTTCTGGCCGCGTCTACAAAAGATGCCTGATTTCTTCCGATTTCTGTTCACGGGGAGGTGAACATGTCTTCTTTTGGCAAGCCACCCAGCGGCCTGCTCAAGTTCTTCTTCAAGGTGCCGCTCTACGTCCACAAAATGGGATTCGGCGGCTGGGAAAAGCTGATCGGCGCGGAGTGGATGCTGATCGCCACCACAGGCCGCAAGACGGGCAAGCGCCGCGAGGCAATGGTGGACGTGATGGACTACGACCAATCCACCGACACCTATTACATCGAGGCCGCCTACGGCGCCCGCGCCGACTGGTACAGGAACATCCAAAGCAACCCCGTTTTCGAGGCGCAGGTGGGGCGCAGAAAATTCCACGCACGCGCCATGCCCCTCTCCAGCACAGACACGGGCGAGATGCTCGTGCAGTTCTATCGCCGCAAGCCCGCCTACACGCGCTCCGTCATGGCCATGGTCGGCATGAAGTTCAAGGACGAGGACGAACTGCGCACCCTCGGCTCGAACCTGACCCTGCTGGCCGTCCAACCCGAAAAAGAGTGAAGCATGTCTAAAATCCTGATCCTGGGTGGGTATGGATACACGGGCAAATTGCTCGCCAAATATTTGCTCGCCGAAACGGATGCCGAGATCGTCATCGCAGGCCGCAGCCTGGACAAGGCCCAGGACTTCGTGACTCAACTGGCGAATCCGCGCGCTTCCGCCCGTCAAGTGGATGCCACCATCGCGGCCACACTCCAGCCCGCGCTGCGAGGCGTGGACCTGTGCCTGGTCGCTGCGCCGACGACGCACCACGCCGAGACGGTAATCTTCGCCTGTCTGGCCGCAGGCGCGGATTATCTCGACGTGCAGCTTTCCGCATCCAAGCTGAAGGCGCTTCAAGCCGCCGAAAAGCAGATCCGCCACGAGGGACGCTGTTTCGTCACCGAGGCAGGGTTCCACCCAGGGCTGCCGTCGGCGATGGTGCGTTACACCGCCAAGAAACTCGACCGCATCGAGAGTGCGGTCACCGCAGGCTACCTGAACATGGGTCACGGCCTGCCCTATTCGGAAGCCGTGGACGAATTGATGGAAGGTTTCATCCATTACGAGGCGCAGGTCTTCAAGAACGGCGCGTGGACCAGACCCAGCGAGTGGTCGATGACCCAGTTCGACTTCGGCTCCGAGATCGGGAAGCGCACCTGCTACTCCATGTTCTTCGAGGAATTGCGCAAGCTGCCTGAAATGTACCCAACTTTAAAAGAGACGGGCTTCTACATCTCAGGCTCCAACTGGGTCGCGGACCTGCTCATCACACCCATCGTCATGCTGGGACTGAAGCTCGCGCCGAAGAAGGGCATCCGTCCGCTAGGTAAGCTGATGTGGTGGGGCATGCAGCAGTCGCCACCGCCCTACGTGGTGATGATCGCCGTCGAGGCGAAGGGCCTGAAAAACGGGATGCAATCCACGGTCCGCGCCCAGGTCTCGCATCCCGATGGCTACGAACTGACCGCCATCCCCGTCGTAGCCTACCTCAAGCAATACCTGGATGGCTCCGCCCGCCGTGTGGGCCTGCACCTGATGGGTCAACTGGCCGAGCCTGAGCGCCTGTTCAAGGACATGCAAGTCATGGGCGCAAAAGTCTGTGTTGAGGAACTCCCAGAAACTTCGTCCTGAGCGGAGCCGCACGGATTTTGTGCGGCGTAGTCGAAGCGCAGTACGGAACAGGAGTTCCCTATAAAAATCTCCCGCAGTTGAACTGCGGGAGATCATTTTACATCTCGATTTCCAGATCGCTCTTCCAGTGTACCGCCTGCACATCCCCCGTCTCCCCCAGCAGAACAGGCAACAAGCCCTGAACCGTCTCCGCGTCGCCCGAGGTATAGAAACACATCGAACCCGTTCCACCCTCGGGGCGTTTCAACCCGCCCGCCTCCAGCAGACGCCGCACCTGTCGCGCCACGGCGGGAGCGGGGTCGATCACCCGCACGTCCGCGCCGACGATCTGCTCAATGAGCGGAATCACGAACGGATAATGCGTGCAGCCCATCACCACCGTGTCGATGTGCTGTTCCATCATCGGCTGCAACGCCTCTTCGAGGATGGCCCGCGTGCGTGGACCGTTCAGGTCTCCCTGCTCGACCTGCCTCACCAACCCCGGACAGGTATGCTGCAAGACCTGCACGCCGCTGGCGAAGCGCTCCACCACCGAGGCGTACAACGCGCCCTGAAAAGTGGCGGGCGTGGCCAGCACGCCCACCACGCCTGTGTGCGTCTGCTCGGCGGCAGGTTTGACAGCAGGCTCCATGCCCACGAAGGGCACCTCGGGGAATTTCTCGCGCAAATGTTTCAAGGCCGCCGCGGACGCCGTGTTGCAGGCCACCACGATCAGCTTGGCATCCTGCGCCAGCAGAAAGCGCGTGATGCCTTCTGAAAATTGCTGGATCTGTTCCATGGGCCGCGGCCCGTACGGGACGTGCCCCTGGTCACCGAAATAGATCACGTCCTCTTCAGGCATTTGCGCGCGCATCGCCCGCAGCACGGACAATCCGCCCACGCCTGAGTCAAAGACGCCGATGGGATGATTTTGTGAGGACATGCTGAAATGATACTATGACAGGCCTGTTTCGTGTCCCCTACGTCTTACTTATTCCTCTCACGTACATACACACTACTCCAATAGCCTTTGACTTTGGATTGTTTCCAAAACTTGAAACTTAAGCGATTTTGAAAAGCCGTCAATCCCGGGAAATAAAGTAGCTGAAGTAATGTTCATGCTCTTGAGTCTTTCTAACCCACTTAACCTAAGCTCTGGCGGAATGATGTATTTTATGCAAACATCACTATCGGCAAAGTCTTGATAATCTTTCAAAAGATCGTCTAAAGTCGAGTCAATGTTACTCGGTACTAAAAACAAACCCTGTTGCATGAAAAGCCGTTCATTGCCAAATTCAGGATTAAAAACACTTACAAACCGCTCGTTGGTATCAAAAATAGCATCTTGTATTTCTGGATAATTATCTTTATTAATAAACAGCCTATTGTTTTTCTGCAATTCAGTATGTCTGATAGCAAACACACAACTTTTTCCAACTCCCGACTCCAATGCAAAGAAGAGAGCGATATATGGGGATAAAGTGACATCAAGCAATCGTGTTGGCGCGCCATAGTGTTGCATGATTGCAAGCCACTCCAACTTTTTGTTGTCAGGCGGCAAAAACTTCAAGTACATATTTGCATTTTTCTTGAAGGATTTAATCAGATACTTTTCATGATCGTTTTTTGCAAAAGTTCGTTCTCTTCCTTTTGCACTCGAAATAATTTTTTGGTTTGTATCAAAAGACCTATCCAAAGATGTTCTTAGCCCCCACCTTGAATCTGACTGACCTCTAAAAAGGGATTGCCTATATCCCAATTCACCTATTGCTTTGTCGAAAAACTCCCACGAAGTTACTGGAATTTCTTGCCATGAGTCATGCAAATCTATCGGTATGGGCACTTTAGATTTCTTTGGCATTTGATGCTCCTATGTCTCAATTCATGTTAACACCAACGCCTAACGGCTTGCGTTACCCGCGCTGGGGCGGGCGGCGGGACGCCGTCCGACTGGGAAAATGCTGAGGCGCAGAAAAATGCTTGGAATCGCGTCAGAATCCCCAGCGTCAGGTGCACGCTTTGTTAGCCCGCTTTTTGATTTAGCAAGATTGAAATATCTTATCATGGGATTGGTGTTGGAGTTGGAGTTAATAAAAAAACAATATCACCTGTCTTGATATTTATTGACCATTCATCCCAAGAAGAATCTTCTTTTTTTATTTTAATTGAGGTCAAATTGAGAACATTGTCAGCCAACCAAGACTTTGATGTAGTTGAATTGAACCAAGGCACAAGGTTTCGACTATCGTTAAAGAGTAGCGTCTTAAGTCTCATGTCGCTTAAGTTTACTTGAAATAAAGAAATTCCTGCTTTGCCATCTTCCCAACCGTCTACTCCAGCCGCGAAAATAAGATTTTTGCTGTCAGGTGTCCATGTAAAGTCACCATTGATAACATAAACTTTTTCAAGTTCAATTTTTTGTCGCTACCATTATTTAAATCCTTAATGTATACATGGTTGCCGTCTCGCGAGTCGGAGTAAACGAGATAGTGGACATCGGGGGAGATGGCTGTGTCAACGTAATAGCCATTTTCAATATAAGGAAGGATTGTGGCTATTTCTCCTGATGACAAGTTTAGGCGATAAAAAGGTGAGCCATATCCAAAGAAACAAACAGGACACCAACCATCTCCACCAAAAAAGTTGTTTGGAACAAGATACAAAAAATTATGGATAGGATCAATTGCATATCCACTTAGGAATTCATAGTTACCTGGCAAGGGAAGTGATTCGTAAGAAATATTCCAGATTTTTGAATTGTCCGAATTGATAATTTTTGTGTATCCGTTTAATCGAGGCAATTTCTCTGGTACACACTTAACAACTGTCCATCTCTCGCTGTCATTGGTAGAGTAATAATCTAATCCCCTTAACACATCTTCGGCAAAAAAGCCAAAACCATAGCAGTCATCACAAATGGCATTTCTTGACGTAAGCGTGGAAAATGCCGCCGTACGTGTTGCCGCTGTTCTTGCTTTTGAAGTTATAAACTGTGCCGAAAATGTAGCGTCACAAGAGTTTATAGTTGGCGTAAGCGTTGGCGTCTTTGTTGAAGATGCCGTTGGCGGCAAAGTCTGACTTGGCAAGGCAGGAGGAATCATTTCTGTATTGATAGGTGTTTGTGTGTTCTGCGTTTGAACACAGGATGACACAATTATCACAAAAAGAAATATTGCCAATACATAAATTCTGCTTTGCAACGGCGTTTTCATCTACAAAATATGAACCTTTCTATGTTGGGCGCTGGATGAATTGAAGACTCGTTGGCTTTCAAAGGGTACCATGCCTGATTTTACGCCGATCTTTTGAAGAAACATAATTTGATGAACTGAATTGAACAACAATTTTTACATATCAGTTTGCCAGATAAGATTATGAGGTAGTTTCGGAAACTTCTTTCTTTCCCTTGATATATCGTGTTAAAAATGTGATTGGAACAGTAAAAAACAAGGCAATAAAAAAACCTGCTGTAAGACTTGGAGTAATCAAAAAGATAGCATATTTTACAGATATTGATGTCATTTCTCTAACTGCTTCTGCGTCAAGAAGGGCGGCACTATCAGGGCAACAAAGAGGGATGAGGATTAGTCCGCGAATTAATCCTAATATTGGATAGAGAAACGCAAATAAAGCAACAACACCGACAGTGATAAGAATATTTTTTGCTAGCCCTCTGTCTTTCAATGAATACCGAATAAACGCTAATGAAGAAAACCCTGCAATTGGAGTTACTATAAAGCAACACATTTGCAGAAAAAATAATGGTATTAGCGTTCCGAATTCCATGAAAACCCTCACCCTCTGTTTATCTATCTTGAATGTATCTTA
Organism: uncultured Anaerolineales bacterium; assembly: GCA_937928015.1. GTDB lineage: Bacteria > Chloroflexota > Anaerolineae > Anaerolineales > Villigracilaceae > JACPVF01. Next base: position 16,443 of record CALFXA010000253.1, read on the forward strand.
CTGGAAAATCTGGACAAGCGCCCAACGGGGTGCGTTACCTGCGCTGGGGCGGGGACGGCGAAGCCGTCCGACTGGGGAAATGTTGAGGCGTGGAAAAATGCCTGAGATGACGCCAGACTCCCCAGCGCCGGGTGCACGCTTTGTTAGCCGCGTTTTTCTTTTACTGGTCATACTTTTCCATATAACTTAATCGGAGAGATTGAAAAATCTCTGATTCTGTTACAACAAAATCGGGACATGACCAGTTTCCGAAATAAGTAAGATTGATAATGTTTCCATTTTCATATTCAATCATCCTAATGTTTTCCCCTCCACTATAGTCATTTTTACCAATAACCTTGAAGTTTTTTGTAACTATTGGCTGAACTTCCTTTATTTCCTTTAATCCATTTTGAGTGCTTACGGTGGCAAGCCACTCATAGTCTTTTGCCACAATTGCGTTCATAATTTTTTGCAAAAATATTTCTTCCGCTTTATTTGGAACTTGTCCACTTTCAATATTGAGACAAAACTGTCCTGTAACATTCGGTACAACTACACCATAAAAAAGAAAACATAGAAAGCCAATTAGAAAAGTGGGAGTATCCAAAAGGATGGGCTAAAATAGCATCATGATGACATGTCCATATTG
>CALFXA010000254.1 GCA_937928015.1 uncultured Anaerolineales bacterium
GACCACCGAGATCTACACTCTTTCCCTACACGACGCTCTTCCGATCTGCCTCGTGCAGCAGCCAATGAGTGATCGAGTTGACGAATCCGCTCATCTCGGCGATGGGGATGAACTCGGAAGGGCCGATCATGCCGCGCGTAGGGTGATGCCAGCGGATGAGAGCCTCGAAACCATACAGCTTGCTGCTCTCAAGACAGTAGATCGGCTGGTAGTACAGGGCCAGCTCGTTCCAATCCAGGGCGTGGTGCAACTCCGACTCGAGCGTGAGGCGGTTGAGGGCGCGGTGGCGCATCTCGGTCGAGAACAGGGTGAAGCGGGCCTTGCCGTTGGTCTTGGCGGCGTACATCGCCAGGTCGGCATCGCGCAGGATGTCCACCGCGCTTTGGTATTCGGGGCTGGAGATCACCACCCCGATGCTGGCCGTGACGTAGATGGCGTGCCCGCTTAAGTTGAACGGTTCGAGAAAGGAATCCAGCACGCGCTGAGACGTGGCGGAGACGTAGTTGTCGGCGCGGAACCCCTCCAACAGGACGATGAACTCGTCCCCGCCCAGGCGGGCCACCGTATCGGATGAACGCACCAGCGAGGTGAGCCGCTGGCCGATCTGGATCAGCAACTGGTCGCCGACGAGATGGCCCAGGCTGTCGTTGACCACCTTGAAGCTGTCGAAGTCGAGGAAGAGCACGGCATAACGCTCCTCGGGGTGGCGGGACAGGCGCTGGATGGCCTGCATGAGGCGGTCGACCAGCAGGGAGCGGTTGGGCAGGCCCGTCAGGGCGTCATGCAGGGCAAAGTGGGCCAGCTTCTCCTCACGCTCGCGCAGCATCATCTCGATGCGGCGGCGCTCCTCCATCTCACGGCGCAGCTCGTAATTGGTAAGGGTCAGGCTGGAGGCGCGCTCGGCCACGCGCTTTTCGAGGTCGTCATTCAGGCCGCGCAGTTCGGCAGCCAGGCGGTCGTTCTCGAGCGTGATGACCACCTCGCGGGCCACCAGGAGCAGCAAGATCCCGCTGATCCAGACCTCCTGACGCAGATAATCGCTGGTCATCCAATCCTGCTCGCTGACGTGAATCAGGATGTAGGCCAGGATCAACCACAGGAAGGGAAGGACCAGCCGCATCAGCTTGAGCGGTCCCTCGTAGCGTTGGAAGGGCGTAGTGCGGGTCTCTTGCACGGCGCGCTGGGCCGCGACGGCCTGCGCCAGGCCGCTCAACATGAAGAACAAGGGCGCGGCCGTGAAGAGCAGGTTGAAGAACAGACTCGAACTGAAGGTCAGGTTGAGGTTTGAGAAGGAAAACAGGATATCGGCCAGGGCGGTAAAGATCTGCCCCGCCAGCATCCACAACAAAGCCGCGAACCATTGCGGGAGACGCGGCTGGAAGAGGATCAACGTGATGGACAGGACCAGCATCAGGTCGCCGAGGGGATAGGCGACCGAGGCCAGCAGGAAGGCGGTGGACGGCGGGAGTGTGAGGGCCTCGGACAGGCTCAAATCCCAGAAGATGCCCGCGGCCGAAAGCATGACGATGAGCACGTCCAGCCACAACCAGCGCATCCCCTCCTCGACCCCAGGCTGGCGCGGGAAGAGTAACACGCCCGTCAGGAAGAGCGGATAAGAGATGAGGTAGAAGAAATCCGCGACCGAGGGGTAGGGAGAAAAGCCGTATCCGAGTTCGAGGATCAGCCAGAACAGGTCGCCCAACATCCAGCAGAACAAGGCCAGCGCCAGGAGGGTCCATGAGCGCCCCAGGCGTCGATCGAGGCGGAATGACCAGTAGGCGGCGAAGGTCATGGCGGTAAAGGCAAACAGGCTTCCCATAAGGGAAGCCCAGTCGTTCAAAGCCACGCGCATCGAGGGGGTTTGCAGCAGCACCCACAACAAGGCCTGTCCCCCGACAAGCGTCGCGGCCAGAATCATCCCCACTTTGTAGGCGGTCTCGGGCGAAAGGCGCCGCACGGCCGCCCGCACGGAAGAAAACGCGCTCATGTGAGAACGATTATATGGCATTCCCCCGTATCACGGGAAGGGAACCCAATACAGTCTTGTAAGGTGAAGAATGATTCCGCGCGTTCCCCACTTCCTGACCTGACTGCTCATGGTCCCCTTGACGAAATGTCCCCTGCCCGCACAACACAACAGGTCGGAGGAAATTCTCCGACCTGTTGGATTCAAACTGGGCTGGGATGAGACTCAGGCAGGGACGGGGTTCTCGGGATGATCCTGGTTCCACTGGGCCACCAGGTCATCGGAGGTCTTGCCGATGTTCTCACGGTTGAGGATGGTGCCCGAGAAGGTGCCTGGCATGTTGATGCCGTAATTCAAGGCAGGGTCGGGGCGGAAGGAGATCGAGAGGGCGCCGTCGAGGTCGATGCTGGGGGAAAAGGTTCCCAGGCCATCCACCTTGACGGCGCGGCCTGCGCGGTTGAATTCGATGATGTGGTCACGCAGTTCCATGGTGGCCTGGTCGATGGACCCTTCCACCAACCCTGTGGCGCGCGACAAGGCGCGGATCAGCTCGGGCTTCTGGACGGTATTGCCCTGCTCGATGCGGGGACGGTAGGCGTTGATCGCCTGAATGCGGGGTGCGGCCATGATCTATGTTCCTCCTTTACATGGTAGGATCGGACGCTTGGACCTGTGGGGGAAAACCTTCGTTGCGCGCTGTCGACGCCCCCTCAGGGTGTGACACTGTACTCATTATATAGAGCAGTCCATCCTTTGTGTTTTGCGTTTTTGTTATTTCGAGGAATCCCTTATAAGCCGCACATTACAATTTTATCAACCACGCCCTTTTAAGTGAGTTCAAAGATTCCCTTATAGGGGAAAATTTTTTCTAATAAGGGATGAGTCAATTTCTAGTAAGGGAACGGGAGAATTCTTTCCAAGAAATTTAAATTTCCTTGCTTGAAATTTAAATTTCCAATAAGGGAATTTTGGAGCGTTTTTGCCAAAAAACGACCGTTTTCGAGGGGCGACTGCCAGGCTTGCGTTATACTTATTTTCCTGTATACTTATAAATCCAAGGACAGTTCAACATCTCATCATCAAAGGGGTAGTCAGCCCTTCTATGTCCAAATCTAAAATCACCCTTTCTCAACTCGAAAATTTCCTGATGAAAGCCGCGGACATTCTCCGTGGTTCCATGGATGCATCCGAATACAAGGAATATATTTTCGGGATGCTGTTCTTAAAGCGTTTATCGGACGTTTTTGATGAAAAACGAAACACGCTCCGCAAAGGCACCTACAAACATCTATCAGAAAAAGAATGGTTAACGATATCCGAAGATAAAAGTACATATGGCGATACCTTTTATGTCCCTCGGCGGGCAAGATGGCATGAGGCATTTATTGATGATAATGGTGACCCACAGCCTGCGATCAAGAATTTACAGAAGAATATCGGGGATATGCTGAATAAGGCGTTGGCGGCGATTGAGGATAGCAACGATGCCTTGAACGACGTACTGAAAGACCGCATTAACTTCAACAAAGTAGTCGGGACGGATCGGATTGTGCCTGACACGAAGTTACGCGATTTGATCGATCATTTCAATCAGCCGCAGTTCGTGCTGGTGAATGATAACTTTGAGTTCCCTGATCTGCTGGGGGCGGCGTATGAGTTCCTGATCAAGTATTTCGCAGATAGCGCAGGCAAGAAGGGCGGACAGTTCTACACGCCTTCGCAGGTGGTGCGCTTGAAGGTGCAACTCATCAAACCTGAGGAAGGCATGAGCGTGTACGACCCAACGGTCGGTTCGGGCGGTATGTTGATTCAGTCGAGCCAGTATGTGGATGAGCAGGGCGGTGATGGGATGAAGATGGAATTCTACGGGCAGGATAGCGACCCTGCGGTGGTGTCCATTGCCAAGATGAATATGATCCTGCACAACATTCTCGATGTGAAGATCGAATTTGGGGATACGCTGGCGAACCCGAAGAATTTGGCGAAGGGCAAGTTGATGCAGTTTGACCGCGTGATTGCCAATCCGCCATTTTCGCAGAATTACAGCCGCGCGGGGATGCTGCACCCCGAACGCTTTGCGTATGGCTTTGCACCAGAGACAGGCAAAAAAGCGGATTTGATGTTCGTGCAGCACATGCTCGCCAGTTTGAAGCAGAACGGCAAGATGTCGGTGGTGATGCCGCATGGGGTGTTGTTCCGCGGCGGCAAGGAGAAGGAGATCCGCCGCAAGATGTTGGAGACGGATGTGGTCGAGGGGATCATCGGTTTGCCGCCCAAGTTGTTCTATGGGACGGGTATCCCTGCGGCGATTTTGGTGCTGAACAAGAACAAGCCCGATGAATTGCGCGGCAAGGTCTTCATCATCAACGCGGATGCAGAGTACGCCGAGGGCAAGAATCAGAACATGCTGCGCCCTGAGGACATCGAGAAGATCGATCACGTTTTTACGCATAAGTTGGAAGTGCCGAAATATGCGCGGCTGGTGGATATTGCCGAGATTGGCAATGACCAGAACGATTGGAATTTGAACATCCGCCGCTATGTAGATAACACGCCCGACCCTGAACCCGAAGATGTGCGCGCGCATTTGCTGGGCGGCGTGCCAAAGGCTGAGGTGTTGGCGAAGTCCGCACAGTATGAGAAGTTTGGATTCGAACCTGCGGCATTGTTTCAGGAACGGGATGCGCAGTATTTTGATTTCCGCGCGGAGATACAAGACAGGGAAGCGATCAAGAGCGTCATCGAGAATCACCCGAACGTGAAGCGGACGTTGGACGAAAATCGCGCCAGCCTTAGCGAGTGGTGGCTGGAAGCGAGGGACGATTTCTCGGGGTTGGAAAAGGTTGAAGAAACAGAGACCAAGCCAAAGTCCAAGAAGCAAACCGCAGAAAGCGCGGGGGCATATCTCACGTTGAAGAGTCAGAAATTGCCCGAGGTGCGGAAGAGTCTGATCGAGTCGCTTAAGTCGCAAATCACGCCGTTGAAGGTGTTGGATGATTTTCAGGCGGCGGGGGTGTTCGTCAATTGGTGGGACGGGATCAAGTATGACTTGAAGACCATCATGACCAACGGCTGGAGCCCGTCGCTCATCCCTGACCCGTACGTGGTGACGAAGTATTTCCGCGCCGAAGCCGAGGAGTTGGACGAAATTGAGAATGGAATCAGCGCCGCCGAGACCGCGCTGGAGGAAGCGACGGAAGCCGCGCAGGAGTCGCTCGAATATGAACTGGACGAAGAGGAAAGCCTGACGCCCGCCTTGATGAAGGAGAAGTTGAAGGAACACATCGAAAAGGAATGCGCGGACGAGAGCGAAGCCGCACCGTTCGATGCCGCGCTGGAGGCGATTGCGGCAGCGGAGAAGAACATCAAGGACGGCAAGAGCGCGCACAAGAAAAAGCGGTTTGACCTGGATGTGAAGATCGCGTTGAAGAAATTCGGCGCGGAGGATGAAACGCTGGACGCGCGGCGGTTGCTGGCGCAAGCCGAGAAGGAATTGGGTGAACTGGAGAAGATCGCCAAGCCTGAGAACGAGAAAGCCCACAAGAAAAAGGTGAACGCGTTGAAGAGCGACGTCAAGGCGTTGAACGAGCGCATTGACGCGATTGAACGCCTGAGTGCCAGCGTGGGCGGTGTGATTGGCGCGGAGGAAGCCAAAGAGTTGATTTTGCAGAAGCACCATGATTTGGTGACAGAGCAGATGCAAAAATACATGAGTTTGGAAAGCAGATTGCTGATCCAAAACTTTGAGTCTTTCTTTCAAAAATATTCTCAATCGCTCAATGAAATTGAGCATGAACTTGGCAAGACATCAACCACATTGCAAGGTTTTCTTTCAGATCTGAACTATTCCAAGGCGTAAGATGGAATTATCTACCTTCTTGAAATACAGAAAGGGTAAATCTGTCCGAACTCAAAATCTTTCGGAAAATAATTTGTTGCCTATCCTCACGCCTGAATATTTGCGAAATAACAGCGAAGCAGAATTTACATCGCCAAATGGAAACGTAGTTGTTGACGACAATGAAATCATCTTGCTTTGGGATGGTTCTAATGCAGGTGAATTTTTTTGGTCTAAAAAAGGCGTGCTTGCTTCAACAATGGTGGTCTTGGATTTCAATCGAGAAAGATTCAATCTTGACTACCTTTATTATTCATTCAAACATTTTGAGCCTTTTCTCAAAACCCAGACGCGCGGCTCTGGAATTCCGCATGTAGATAAAGAGGTTTTACTTCGGCATAGTATTCATGAGTTAGATAAAACAGAGCAAGCCAAAATCGCCGAAGTCCTTGCCGCCATTGACCGCGCCATCGCGCAGACCGAGGCGTTGATCGCCAAGCACCAGCGAATCAAGACGGGTTTGATGCAAGATTTGCTGACACGCGGGATTGATGAGCATGGTCAACTGCGAGACCCGTCCACACATAGGTTTAAGTCCACGCCGTTGGGGATGATCCCTGAGGAGTGGGAGGTAAGCCCGCTAGGAAATAATATAAAACTTCACAACAACCTCAGAAAACCTATTTCTTCTCTGGTTCGAGAAGGAATGAAAGGCTCTTATCCATATTACGGCGCAACTGGGATTGTTGATTACATAAACGAATATCGAGTTGATGGAAAATTTGTATTAATTGGGGAAGATGGAGATCATTTCTTGAAGTTCCGAAAACAAGAAATGACGATTTTGGTTGAAGGAAAATTCAATGTCAGCAATCATGCTCACATTATTGAAGGCACAAGTAAATGCCTGACAGAATGGATTTTTCATTTTTTTGCACATCGGGATTTGACATTTTTCTTGACACGTCAAGGAGCAGGAAGGTTCAAGTTGAACAAAAAGACCCTTTTGTTGCTTCCAATTGCACTTCCAGATCCCGAGGAACAATCAAGAATATGTGATGTTTTGTTTAAGGCGCAAGCAAACATTGAAGAACATAAACGAAACTTACGTAAGTTACATTCCCTGAAAACAGGGCTGATGCAAGACCTGTTGAGCGGCAGGGTGTCGGTCAAGGGGTTGGTGGAAGTTTCTTAATAAATTAACGTAAAGGGAATTGCATTTTGAAATTAAGTCCGATTTCTTTTGAGTTTATAGAAAACAATGGTCCCGATAATCTTCGAGACACATTGAAGACATTATTGTCTAAAGCAAGCACGAATGAAGTCTGTATAGCCGTTGCATTTACAACTCAATCTGGGCTGGATGAAATTATCCAGCCATTACGACAGGTCGCAGCACATGGTTCAGTAAGATTGATTACAGGACTCTATCAGCATGTAACCGAGCCGCAGGCATTGGAAACTTTGCTCAGGATCCAAAATGAAACTCGTGGAAATTTTTCTGTGAAATTATCGAAAGAACCTCAGTTCCACAGGAAATTTTTTCTTGTTGAATCAAAATCACAAACCACTGCGATCGTGGGTTCGTCGAATTTGACGAAGGAAGGTTTACAAAGCGGCGGTGAAATTAACTTGATCATTTCTTCGGCAAAAAACGCGTCGTCAACCAAGGAGTTGAAAAAGATTTTCGAGAGGGAATGGGCACAGCGCGCTATTTCTTTATCCGCCAAACAAATCAAAAAATATCAAAGCTTACGGAGTAAGACACCTGGAGCCAAAAGTTTCAATCGCAGTGAAATTAAGACCATCCTGGGAACAGAACCAGTCCACCAAAAGGCTACCCCTTCCAAGCCCGAAGCGGTCGGGTTTTGGCGCGATTGCGTAACTGGCTATGTCAAAAAGCGCACGGAAAGAATCATTTCAGAAACAACAAACTGGGACGCTAAACATTATTCCTGGTATAGTACGGGCGGTAAACATAATTATCGTATCAAAGACCGAATTTTTGTATTCGATGAGACAGAAGATAAATTAAGCCTTGTCGAAGTTACTGATATCGCACGAATCAAAGTCTCCACACCAGATGGGAGGAATTTTGTTGCATATAAGCCTATCCGTGGGTACGGGAAGAAATTCTCAAAAACATTATGGGAGTCGTTAAAAAAGGAAGGAATAAATAAAGGCGATATTTGTGAGTGCGTTTCTGTGTCAATGGAAACCTCCCAAAGATTATTAAGTCTCATAAAAACAAAACGTGCTTAACAAAGCACACAGTTGAATGACAAGAGCAAGCATGGGCTGCACGTTGGTCAAGGTTTTGATGAAAGGAGAAAAACAATGAGTTACGCTGATGATATCCGAGTGTATTGCAAGAAAACCTATGTTGGTCCCGCCAGAGCAAAAGGAGAAAAAACTGTCTCCATCCGCTCGGGGGATGTCCACGCGGCGCTGGGATATAAGAACAGGTATCCGTTGGTTTGCTCCGCCATTGGGTCGAATAAGTTCGAAGAAATGTGCAGGATTCGGAGAATTGCGGTAGATGGTCCCCTCAATGGGGTGAATACGGTGTTTACGTTTGAGTTAGATTAGCGGAACATAACCTACTGGATATCAAGGTGTCGGTCAAAGTGTTGATGGAAAGATAGTAATCAGGAGAAAAGTCAGTATGTCTTTTCCAATTTGGACATTGATCGCTGTTGTCTCTGCAATTATTGTCAACATTGTCATAAACCTGCTTGCGAACCGTGTTGATAAATTTTTCGGAGAAAATCACCGAATCAAGAAAATGACGGGCAAGCAGCAATTTGCTTTCTTACTTGTTATGTGTTTGGTTTTCTCAATTCCGACATTCTACGCGTTACTCAATGATTATCCCGCCGTGGATTTTGAATTGTTTTTCAATACTGCAAAGTTGAAAGTACCAGAAGGCGACTCTAGGAGCGCATTCGCTGGTGATATTGTGATTACAGTTCAATATATCGAGTGCTCGTATAATCTAAGCCGTCCTGTGCAAATGACACCCGCCGATTTTTCAATTGGTTCGCCTGGTTACGACAATGTGCAGGTTACTGAAGCGGCGGTAGGTTATTCTGTAATCTATCAAGGAAACTCTACTTATGAAGTCCGATATCTAAATGCGCTGGATAAATGTTTAGAGGCGGAATTTCAAGTTACTAAACTAGTTAAATAGATTTTTCCTGAAACGAAACAGCAAAGAGGAGAACATCATGCCAAACAAAATCGACAGCGACAAAATTTTTATCAACAAAGCCTTTGAGTGGTGGTATCGCGTGCCTGATTACCAACGTCCCTATGTGTGGGGCAGTGATCAGGTCACTGATCTGTTGGATGATGTTACCGAGTGGATGAGCATTCGCCCTGAGAGCGAATATTTTCTCGGCTCCATTGTTTTACAGGAACGCCGTGATAATGGTATTACTGAATTTGACTTATTGGATGGGCAACAACGGCTCAGTACCTGCTTGATGATCTACGCCGTAGGGCGAGACTTGGCAACCGACAAAAGACTGGAAGACCACTGCCGCGAGGCGGTTTTTCAGCAGGACGATCCGTACGCTAATATTCCCGAGCGTATTCGTATCATTTACGATATTCGTGATGAAGTTCGGGACTTTGTCAACGAATTTATCAAACCAAACGGTGGAACAAATAACGAAGAAAAACTCACAGAGATCAAGGAAAAATCTCCCGACATTTCTGTGCAGAATATGGCGAATGCCATTCTTGAAATCCGCAAATTTTTCAAAGAAGAAGACGCTCCCAAAGTGGAGAATTTTTTCAAATTCTTTGGCAACAAGGTGTTGATGGTTTATGTGTCTTCACCCGATCTTGATGATGCATTCCGTATGTTCACGGTTTTGAATGACCGCGGCATGAAGTTGCGCGGCAGTGACATTTTGAAAACGTCCAACCTGCGGCAATTGCGGGAAGATAAAGCCAGCGATGAAGTTGTCCGCAAGTGGGCGCAAAAATGGGAAGAGTGGGAGGGCGAACTCGGTGATGGATTTGACGTATTCTTGTCTCAAATCCGCGCAGTGTTGGTCAAAGACAAGGCGCGGCTCAGTCTCTTACAGGAATTTGACGAAAACATTTATGCTCCGCGCAGTTTTGACCGAAAGACGAAAACATATACCAAACGTGATCCGCTATTGAAACGCGGTTTGGATACTTTCAATTTCATCAGCCGTTATTACAGTCATTACCAAAAAATCTTCGGGCGCAATAATTATCACCTGAACAATTCCTGGCAATTCGATAACCTAATCACCCTATTGCAGGACGCTAGCCTTGCAGATTTCTGGCTGCCGCCCTTACTGCGTTATTATGACGTATTCGGCGAAAAGCAAATTCTGGAATTTCTCAAGAAACTCGAAGCAAAATTCTGCGGTGATTGGGTTGCCTCCGAGACGCCCACCGACCGTATCAGCGCCATGAATAAAATCACGGCGGCAATTGATGAAGTCAACAAAGTTGAAAAGGTAAGTCAGGAAGAGAAAATCGCTCAATTGCTTGCAAAAGACGTTTTTAAGTTCAAATTTGACGCCTTCAAGAAAAACCTTGAAGAAGGCGAAGTGTATAAACGCAGGTATGCCCGTTACCTGCTCTTCAAACTGGACGCGCTGTACGCCAGCGCAGATACCCTTCTGCAAGTACCTGCCAATATGTCGGTGGAGCATGTCCTACCGCAAAATCCCAAAGATGACAGTCAGTGGTGTAAGGATTTCACAAGCGCGGAACGCGAGACGTGGACAAATCGTGTTAGCAACCTGGTTTTGATCAGTCGCCGTAAAAATAGTTCTCAAGGTCGTTCCGATTACAGCGAGAAAAAAGAAAAATATTTCAAGAACAATGTGGAAACCTTCCCGAACTCCGTCCGTGTGATGCAGAAGAAAAAATGGGATTTGGAAGCTCTTCAGAATCATCACAAAGAAGTAGTTGACAAACTTTGCGCTTAATCCCAACGAGGTGGGTTATGAATCTTTCCAATGACAAAAAGAATGAAGCGCTGCGGCTTGACGAGAAAACCAACGTCGAAGAACCGTTGCTGGAGCAACTCGAAACACAAGGCTGGCAGGTCATTCGGCTCAAGCAGGCGCAGCAGCCGAGTGAGTCCTTTCGGCAGGATTTCAGGCAGGTGGTCTTAATCCCCAAGTTGGAAGAAGCCCTGCGCAAAATCAACCCGTTTTTGGAAGAGGATCAAGTCGCTGAGTGTGTTCAGCGTATTACAACTTTTCAGCAAAGTACGCTAATCGAAAACAACCAGAAGGTTCTGCGCCTACTGTTGGAAAATACGTCTGTGGCTGAAAACCGCAAGACGGGGGAAAAGAGTCCCACCGTCCGCTATGTGGATTTCAGCGAGGCAAGCTTTAAGAACAATTCCTTTATCGCCATCTCACAGTTCAAAGTCCGCGTGTTGGGGACGGAAAATCACATCGTTCCTGACGTCACCCTGTTCCTGAATGGCTTGCCCATCGCGGTCATCGAAGCCAAGTCCAGCAAGGTCAAGGAGCCGATTGCCGAAGCCATCGACCAACTCATGCGCTACAGTGAACAGCGCGGCATGAGCGGCGAAGGCAACCGCGAGTTGTTCTACTACAACCAGTTTCTGGTCGCCATCTGCCGCACGCAGGCCAAGTTCGGCACTATCACCACGCATATCGAAAAACATTGGTTCCGCTGGACTGACCCGTATCCGATAACGCTGGATCAACTGCCCAGCGAAGGCACATCTCCCAACGATCAACAACGCCTCACGGCTGGGATGATGACTCCGCGCCATTTATTGGACTTGATTCAATCCTTTACCATCTTTGGAGAGGATGATAAAGGTAGAACCATCAAGGTCGTGGCACGTTATCAACAAGTCCGTGCCGTAAAAAAATCCATCAAACGTCTGATGGAAGGCCAGAACAAGGCAGAACGTTCAGGGATCATCTGGCACACACAAGGCTCAGGCAAGTCCCTGACGATGATGTTCATGGTGCGCGTCATGCGCAACCTGCCCTATTTCAATGACTGGAAGGTGGTATTTGTCACCGACCGCACGCAACTCGAGGATCAGCTCAGCGGCACAGGCAAGGCAATCGGTCAAACCGTAAAAGTGGCGGAGTGGATCAATCCCAATCCGCAGCGCCCGAACAAGAGTCTGAAAGAGTTGCTTTCTACCGATACGCCTGACATTGTCATGGCAATGATCCAAAAATTTCAGGAAGCCGACCTGCGCGAGATTTTCCCCGTCCTTAATGATAGCTCGCACATTTTGGTAATGATCGATGAAGCGCACCGCGGTCAATACAAACTGCTCGGCGCAAATCTCGAAAGATCCCTTCCCAACGCTGCGCGGATTGCCTACACAGGCACGCCAATCGACAAGACCGAGGCAACCTTTGGCGAGTACATCGACAAGTACACCATGAAGCAATCCATCGAGGATGGCACCACGCTGGTCATTGTGTACGAAGGCCGCACCCATAAGGCGGAAATCTCCGATAAAAAAGCGATGGACGCCCGTTTCGAGGATGTGTTCAGCGAATACAATCTGGGTGAACGTCTGCAGATCCTTGGCTACGGAACGCGCGATGCTTATCTCGAAGCAGATCCCGTGATTGCGGCTAAAGCCAAGGATATGCTCTGGCATTATGTCAACGAAGTCTTCCCCAATGGCTTCAAGGCGCAGGTGGTTGCCACGTCCCGCGAGGCGGCGGTCAGGTACAAGAAGCATCTCGATATTGCCTTGCAGGAAATTGCCACTGAACTGGAAGCGAGTAATCCCAACGGAATCAACGTGGAGTTGTTTAAGTCCATAGAAACGGCGGTGGTCATTTCAGGCGACCGAAATGACGGTACTGGTGTAAAGAAATTTACCAACGAAACCTATCACAAGGACAGTATTCGCCGCTTCAAACTGCCCCTCGATGCCGAAGAAACCGAGGGTGATCAAACGGTCAACGGAAAGGTGGGCATTATCGTGGTCAACAACATGCTGTTGACGGGCTTCGATGCGCCTATCGAGCAGGTGCTGTATCTCGATCGTGTCATCACCGATCATAACCTGCTTCAAGCCATTGCGCGCGTCAACCGCGTGAGCAACGACAGCAAGGATAAAGGCTTTGTAGTGGATTATGTGGGCGTTGGCAACGACCTGAAGAAAGCGCTCGACTCCTACGCCGAACGCGAGCAACAGGAAATTCTTGACTCGATCAGTGACCCCACCGAGCAGATCAACGCGCTGATACAGGCGCACAGGGAGATCGTTGAATTTTTGAAAAGTCACGGTCTAACCGATATCACCGACTCTGACGCATTCTTTGATTTGTTCTACGATGAAGAAATCCGCTTTGAGTACATCCTGCTCTTCCAAAAACTAACCCGCGCCTTTAACAACGTCATGCCGCGCAAGGAAGCGCTGGAGATGTGGCTGGATTATCTCAACTTCTCGGCGGTCAACGAACTGGCATACCGCCACCTGAAAGACTCGCGCATTAGCATGAGGGGTATTCCGCCCAAACTGCGCGTCATTGCCGATGAATTCCTGGTCTCCAAGGGCATTGAGCAAAAGGTCGAGCCGATCTCCATCATCAACCCTGAATTTGAGCAAGGAATCAGCAAACGCAAACGCGACAAAACCAAAGCTGCCGAAGTCGAGCACGCCATCCGTCACTTCATTGAGATGAACATCGGTGAAGACCCCGAACTCTTTGCATCTTTTGCAAAAGAACTTGAGAGAATTCTTGAAGCATTTGCAGAAAACTGGAAGAAGATTTATGAGGAACTCGAAAAACTTCGCAAGAAAATGGCTGAAAGCGAAAAACAATATGCTTATGGGCTTGACCGAAGGAAGCAATTACCCATTTTCAATCTCTTGCGAGCTGAATTGTTCGATAATCGTGAGTTGAATGAGGATGAAATCGCTTTGAATGTAGATTTGACTCAGCATTTGTTCAATACCATCGAGACTGAAATGCACTTTAAAGGTTTCTGGAATTCCAAGGCAGCTCAAAATCGCCTGGTAGCAGATATGCAAGCCATGCTACTTTCAGAGCATTTCAAGGAGCTGCCTAACATGTTCACAAAATACAAGCAGATCATTTCCAGGATAATGGAATGGGCGCGTGAAAATCAGGGTGCATTCGATCAGTGACCATGAAACAGGATTACCGCGTTGTTTACTCCGATCGCAAGACACTCTCCATCATCGTGGAGCGTGACCGTTCACTGCTTGTCCGCGCACCCAAGGGGATGTCCCTTGAAGAAATTGGACAGTTGGTCGATGAAAAGAAGTTGTGGATTTACGAGAAGATTCGCCACCCGCAAAAGTATCCACCTATGCCCGCGAAAAAGGAATTTGTGACTGGTGAAACGGTTCTGTATCTCGGGCGAAACTATCGTCTTGAAGTCACTGAGGAAAATATAGAGGGTATTCAATTCGATTCGCGTTTTTACGTGTCCAACCGTCAAAAGGCTCACGTAAGTGATCTATTCCAAGTCTGGTATATGGCGCGCGCCCAAGAGAAACTCCTCCCTCGCATTCGTCACTTCGCCGAGACGCTGGGTGTTACTTACAACCGCCTGCTCATCTCCAACCTGAGATATCGCTGGGCGTCCTGCACACCCAGGAACAACCTCAACTTCAACTGGCGAATTGTCAAGGCACCAATGTATGTCATCGATTATTTGATCGTCCATGAACTGGCACACTTGCTGGAGCCCAATCACACCACGAGATTTTGGAATATTATCGCGGTGCAAATCCCTGAGTATGAGAAACCGAAGAAATGGTTAAGAGACTATGGGCATCGGTTGGAAGAGGATTTCTAAAATCTAGGGCAATTTGCCACAGGTGAATTATGAAAACAGAAATTACAATTGAACAATTTCGAGACGCAATAGGAAAACTTCCATCGGACCCGTCGAAAATCCAACATGGTATTTGGTATAAAACGCAAAAGGAACATTGGCTTGGTTGGCTCAAGGAATATCGCGGTCCTGGAGCATACGGACGTAAAGGCGGCAAGAATCATGATGCTGAATTTACCTACAACCACATTGTTGAATACAGGATGTTGCTCTGGGTTATTGAAGCTGCTGGTGTTGAAAGGAAATTAGTGAGCCGGGCAAAAGCGGTTGTTGACGACAAAAAATCTCTGTCTTCAAATTCTGCCGCTATCCGTAAAATTGTTCCATGGAAAGTCTTGACAACGGCACTCTGGGGGAATGAAGCATGAATAATTTGCAGGAGAAGGTCAATGCGCTGCGGAAGTCCTACAAGGGGGTGATATTACAGTCCGCAACAGGGGAGGAGTTGCGCCCGCTCTTTGGGCGGACGTTGTTACCATCCGTGCTGGATAGGGCGTTTAAGGGAGAGTTGTGAAAGTCAAGAAAGATCAAGAGGAGTTTGTACATGTCTGATAACAGCAAGATACTTGTTAGAAATGCTAGGGAACAGGATATTTCTGCGGTTGCAGAAATCGATGCAGAGGCTTTTTCACCTTACGGAACCGCTGAAAAGCCTGAAACTTTTCAGCTCCGACTGACGGCATTCCCAGATGGTTTTATTATTCTGGTGGCACATAATGAAATTGCTGCCTATGGTTGTTCCGAAAAATGGTTGACGGAGCGCGAGCCTGGCTTGGACGAGAATCCCTTAGCAACCCACCAACCTGATGGCAGAATATTTTGTATTACAGCAATGGCTGTCAAAATAAAATATCGGAAAAGGGGCTATGGTTTACTTGTACTTGATAAACTTATTGAAATTGCTCACCGAGAGGGCTGTAAGAAAATTCTTTTGGAGACAACGCATGCTCAGGGTTTGTATCAAAAACGAGGTTTCACGACGGTTCAAAATCGCTCTGAACGCGGAATTTCATTAGATGTTATGTCGCTTGATATAGACTCCTATGGCAGTAAGGCATGAAAGTGGGATATCTCGATAGCGTCCAAGCGCGGCTGGCGTCCCACAAGGAGATGATAACGCTGCGGGAGCCCCACAAGGGGGTGATATTACAGTCCGCTACGAGGGAGGAATTGTCCGCGTTGTTACCGAGTGTTTTAGATAAGGCTTTCAAGGGAGAGCTATAGGAGGAGAAATGTCGCAACAATTCAAAAACATGCAAGATCTGGTAGCATATTTAAGCACATTGGAACAGCGGATCAGCAAGCTGCAAACCGAAAATGCTGATTTGCGCGCGGAAATAAACCAAATGTCCCATGACAGCGAAAGTGCCATCGCAAAATTCAATTTGCGACGTACCTTTCCACAAACCAACCTCATCAGCCCTAATTTTTTGAAAAGAGCCTTTACAGTTTGGGGACATTTTTTTGTAGCAAACCTGATTATCAGTGTTATTGTTGGTCTCATTTATGCCTGTCTGATGATGGCCTTATTTGGTTCTCTTTTTGGTAATTTAATCCATAATGCAAAGTAAAGGGCCAACAAGCACGCCTGAACAACGGCGCATTGTCGCTTATCTGGATGGATTGCCTGCTTCGGGGACCTGCGGCAGGCAAAGATCAAGGCGCTGCGAGAGTTGCAGTCCAAGAGCGGGGAGGAGTTGGATGCTTTGTTGCCGTCCGTGTTGCGACCGCAGGGAGGGACATTCGAGGGAGAACTGTAGCCCCCTCTGTCCGTTGGACATCTCCCCCAAAAATCAAAGTGCGATTTTTGGGGGAGAACTAGCAATTGAGATTTATTATGAACACTGAGCATGTTTCTAGAATTTTGCTTTCAAGAGCAACAGTCCCTCCTCCGATTTCGAGCCGCTGTTCTTTGCGGGTCACAATCGGGGGAGGCTAGGAGGGGGACAAATTGCCACGCCCACCCAGAAGCAACCCAAAAACCAGAACCCGCGCTATCGAACTGCGAAAAGAACTCACTCCCGCCGAGCACAAACTCTGGGCAATAATTCGTAACGACCAGTTAGGCGTCAATTTCCGCAGACAACATGCCATTGGCAACTTCATTCCCGATTTTGTGTGCATTGAAAAGAAACTCATCATCGAATTGGATGGAACTGCCCGAGGCGGCATCAAGCCGCCATCGGGCGATAGGTGACATGAGTCACCGAGTCAACATTTGGAACAGGAAGAGTATGACAAAGAAAGAACCCAATACCTCGAATCGCAAGGCTACAAAGTAATCCGTTTTTGGAATAACGACGTGATGAATAATATCGAGGGAGTTATACTTGCAATCATGAATGCCCTGGAGAAGCAAGAATGATTCGCAACAACGAATAGCGGTGTATTGTCACTTATCTGGATGGGTCGCCCCCTTCGCCCCGCTTCGGAGACGCTGTGCGGGAGGCGCAGTCCGCGAGCGGGGGGAAGGAATTGTCAACTTGTACAATATCAGGCTAAAAAGTCACAGAAACACAGGAGCCATTATGGAAAATCCATTTGACAATCTGCGAAAAAAACGCGAGGCGGCAGCGCTTTTGAAACAACAGGGCGAAGAAACCAAACGTCAGGCAGGGAAGCGCAGAAGAAGGAAAATGAACGTTTGTTTCAACAGGCTTGCGCCCAGTATTCCCCCATGGTCAAGCATGTCCTGGAACAGCTTCGAGAGGCACTGTATACTCGGAATAAAGAGATAAGGGGACCCTATCCAATTTCACACTTCCAGAAAAGTTGGAAAAAACATACCGCCGATTCATGGCGACCTGTTTGGGAGTTGGGCTATGACAATGAAGAACCAATCAGTGACACTGGACCTATGACGATGGTCTGGCATACCCAGGTCAAGGTATTTTTGGATTTTGACAAGAAACGCAGACCTGTTTTCTCCTGTCAACGCGGGCAATCCCAGCCCGTCACCTGTCCTGCAACTGAAAACGACCTGGTCCAAGCGTTAATCAAACTTCATGAGTAATTTCACAGAAAGCCATCCGCAACCTTATGACAAACCCGCAACCCAATAA
>CALFXA010000255.1 GCA_937928015.1 uncultured Anaerolineales bacterium
TCACCGGCTCATCGAGCAGCAGCAGATTGCACCCCTGCGCGGCCAGCAGCGCGAATACGATTACTGGATTCCCTCGCGCAAGGGTGAGAATCCCGAACGCCGCTGGCTGGAGGCGGCCAAAGTCGATGCCGCCAAGGCCGCGCTGACCGTGGCTCAGGCTCAACTGGCCCAGGCCACGCTGGCCGCGCCCTTCGACGGCACTGTGGTATCCGTGGATATCCAGGTCGGCGAATATGCCCAACCTGGACAGGTAATCATCACGCTGGCTTCTTTGAATAACCTGCGTGTCGAGACCACCGACCTGAGCGAGCGCGACCTGCCCAAGGTACAGATCGGCCAGACGGCCAAGATCTTCGTCGAGGCCCTGAACCAGGAACTGACGGGCAAGGTCGTCGCCATCGCGCCGCGCTCCAACACCGTCGGCGGGGATGTGGTCTACAAGGTCACCATCGAATTGGACGACCAGCCCGAAGGTCTGCGCTGGGGCATGAGCGCCGAAGTCAACATCGCGGCTGAATAATCAGGAAGACCCCGCGCAAGCGGGGTCTTTTGATTCCTGTTCACATAGTGGTATAGTCGAACATCGCATCCAACCTCTATTTTGGAAAAATCCCATGACCCTTCCCACCACTATTACCGTCATCGGCGCGGGCAGCGCTTCCTTCGGCGAGAACACGCTCGCCGCCCTCATGCGTTCCAAGCGATTGCGCGGCTCGACCCTGCGCCTCGTGGATCGTAACGCCCAAAGCCTGGACATTGTCCAGCGCCTGGCGAATCGCCTCAACAATGAGTGGGGCGCAGGCATGACCATCAGCGCGCATGCCCATCATCAGGATGCGCTCGACGGCGCGCAGTTCGTCGTCAGCGCCATCGAGGTCGGTCCGCGCGAAGAGTTGTGGCGCAGCGACTACGAGATTCCACTAAAGTATGGTGTCCATCAGCCCTATGCCGAGAACGGCGGGCCGGGCGGGTTTGCCCATGCGGCTCGTAACATCGGCCCTGTTTTGCAGATCGCGCATGACATAGAACAGGCCTGTCCCGATGCGTGGTTCATCAACTTCACCAACCCGATGGTGCGTATCTGTGATGCGGTCAATCGCCACAGCAAGATCAAGGCGGTGGGATTGTGTCATCAAATCTATATTGGCTACTGCTTTGCGGGACTGGTGCTGGGCAAGGATCTTGGCTTCGAAATTCCCGAAGGCATTCAGAATATGAACGCTGAAGTGATGCAGCATCCGCTGCGCGAGCAGGTGGTCAAGCAGGCTGTGCCGCGCCTCGACATCCGCGCTGCGGGAACGAATCACTTCTCGTGGATTCTGTCCATTCATGATCGACAGACCGGCGAGGACCTGACTCCGCTCTTCAAAGAGCGCTACGCTTCCTTCGACCCGAATTTCGAGCCGCTGACCCGACGTGTGTACGAGGCTTTTGGCACCTTCCCTGTGCCCGGCGATAGCCATTTGTGCGAATACCTGCCGTGGTTGTCCGATCCTGTCATCCAGCCGTGGGAGAAATTCAATATCAAGCTCTACGATTGGGATCTGATGGCCAGTTTGCGCGATTTCAGCCTCGACCGTCTGAATGACATGGCGAATGGGAGCATGACCGTCGAAGGTCTGCTCGAAGCGGACTCGGAAGGCGCGCTCGAAATGATCGAGAATATTGCAGGTGCGGGCGACCATTATCACCTGGCTGCCAACCTGCCCAACGTCGGTCAGATTGCCAACCTGCCGCTGGATGCCACCGTCGAGACTCCCGTCCATGTGGATGGGGCGGGCATCCACCCGGTGCACGTCGGCGCGTTGCCTGAAGGCGTTGCGGAACTGTGCCGCCGCGAGTTGCAAGTGGCGCAGTTATGCGTCGACTCGGCAGCCGAGGGAGATTATCAAAAGGCGCTTCAATGTCTGTTGCTCGATCCCGTTGTGCACGATATGGATAAAGCCAAACTGATCCTCGATGATTACATGTCGGCGTATCGGGAACATCTGCCCCAGTTCTGGAAGTGACATATTGTTTGAATGGATTTACAACAGCGCAACGAAACGTTGCGCTGTTGTGTTGTTTACATAGATCAAGATGAATGCGCAGTTTAGTAAACCAAACCTTAAAGAAAACATAAGGTCCATCATTCAATATCATGCATACGCATAACCTTAAAGTTTTTATTTCTTTCAAAAACATATGCCTATAAACCTTTACATAAACAATAAGAGTTATATAATGCGAGTAATTGCATATCATGATTCATTTATTTGCAACAATAACTCATCATGAATTCATCATCATTGCATCAGCACGAGTCGCAATATGCAACCGATGCGGGAATGTTAAAGAATTGCATACCTGATCGGATCCCATGCGAAAGAGAAACAATATGTATATCTGTGTGTTGACCAGCATCCCCGACGAGAACGATCCTCCTTACGATCCTTCTCCCCACATGAACGGTTATAAGTGGAAACATTATCTCGTTCATCCCAAGAATGTGGACCGTCAGCTTCGCGCGCTGATGGACGAGGGTGTCGAGGTGTTCATCAACCTGTGCGACGGCACGCCTGATGATGCCTTGTCTGGCATCGGTCTCGTCAAGACCATGGAGAAGCTGGGCGCGGCCTTCACCGGCGCGGACTCGGCCTTCTTCGACCCGACCCGTCAGCAGATGAAGTCTGCGGCGCGCAAGGCGGGAGTCCCCGCTCCCAGTGCGGTCTTCATCGACAGCATCGAAGATGTGGACAAGGCTGTGCGTCGTTTGAAATTCCCCATGCTCACCAAGCCGCCGCATGGTTATGCCAGCATCGGCATCACCCGCGCCTCGCGTGTGACCAATGCGGAAGAACTCCGCGCGCAAGTCGAAATCTCGCTCAAGGAGTTCGGTCGTGTGCTGGTCGAGGAGTTTATCGAGGGCCGTGAGTTCACCTGCCTGATCGCGGAGAATCCCGATGATCCGCAGAATCCCATCACCTTCACGCCGGTCGAGTTTATCTTCCCTGAAGGCGAGTCGTTCAAGCATTACGATATGAAATGGGTCGATTACGAGAAGATGTCGGTGGCGGCTGTCAGCGACCCGCACATTGAGCAGGTGCTGCGCGACCAGACCACACGCGTGTTCAAAACCCTCGAAGGCAATGGCTATGCCCGCTGCGATTATCGCATGGGCCCGGACGGGACGATCTACATGCTTGAGATCAACCCGAACTGCGGCATCTTCTATTCACCCTCCGAGCCCGGGTCCGCAGACTTCTCGCTGCTCAACGACCCGGTCTTCAATCACCCGAAATTCCTCAAGTTGATCATCCGCGCGGCCAAGAAGCGCCAGCAGCAAAGCCTGCGCAAGATGCGCCAGAAGGTCGACGAGAAGGAAATGGTGTACGCGTAATTTGTAAGCTGAAATGAAATGCGGCGGATGAAAATCCACCGCATTTTTGTTTACTCGACGCTTGCCCCCGCACTCGGCTGACAGACGTAGATCGCCGCCTCCAGCCCGGACCTTTGCCTGTATTCCGCGCTCACGGCCTGGGTGAACGCCTCGACCGCATCCGCCCGCACCAGTGCGACGGCGCATCCGCCGAAGCCTGCACCCGTCATGCGCGCGCCATAACACACGGACTGGGCCTGAGCGGATTCCACGATCTGGTCGAGGGCCGTGCTCGACACCTCCAAGTCATCGCGCAGACTGACGTGGCTGGCGTTGAACAGTTGTCCGAGTGCGGCGATGTCGCCGGCGTGCATGGCATCCATCGCATCCAGCACGCGCTGATTCTCGGTGACGATATGTCGGGCGCGCTTGCGGACAGCCTCATCCTGGATTTCGTGCTGGCGTGTTTCGAACTCCGCCACGCTCACATCGCGCAGAGCCTTCACGTTAAAGAAGCGTGCGCCTGCCTCACATTGTGCGCGACGTTCATTGTAGGCCGAGCCGACCAGCCCGCGCCGCGTGGACGTATCCAGCACGGCCACGGCCACACCCTGGGGCAGAGGCGCATGTTGGATGTCGAGTGTACGGCAATCCATGAAGAGCGCATGACCCGCCTGTGAAGCGGCGCTGGCCATCTGGTCCATGATGCCGCAGTTGACGCCCACCCATTGATTCTCAGCTTTTTGCGAGAGACGCGCCATGAGCTTTGCATCCCAGGCAAAATCTGAAACGCAGGCGAAGGCACGGGCGGTAGCCAGTTCCACGGCAGCGGAAGAGGACAGGCCCGCCCCGCGCAGGACATCCCCCGTGATGATGCCATCCCAGCCGCGCAGGGAGTAGCCTGCTCCTTGCAGGGCCCAGGCCACGCCTTTGAGATATTCGGCCCAGCCTTCGCCCTTTTCGAGGCGGTCCAGTTTGAAAACGGAATCCTGCCCGAGGTCCAGGGAATGGATGTGGACCTGGCGATCCTCTCGCGGGCGCAGCGCGATCCAGATGGCCTGGTCGATGGCCATCGGCAGGACGTAGCCGTCGTTGTAGTCGGTGTGCTCGCCGATTAAATTCACCCGTCCCGGCGCGCGGACGACCCACTGGGGTTTGGCATTAAAATGAGACTCGAAAGAGCGTTGGAGCGTATATGAATTCAGCATGATCCGATTTTATTCCATTTGAGGCCGAGTGGACGACCAGGAATTGATTCGAACCTACGAACCGGTGTTGCGCTTCGCAAAAAGCGAGCGCTTCTTTCCGATGGCGGTAGAGCCATACCTTGAGTCCTGCCAGTTATTTCCGAGCGGACCCGAGGCTGTGGTGGAGATTGTCACTCATATCGACGAGACATTGCACAGGCGTATTGGCAAGTTAAACAGCGGACAATACTACTTACGCTTCATCAACGACCCGTTGAGCGACTCGGACGCATGGCTCTGGTGGGGCGGGGGTTCCTTCCTGGGATTGCTGGTTTCCTGGTTCATCGCGGGCTTTACGGGGTTGGGTATCGCCGTGACAGCCTCCGCGCTGGCGGCGTTGGTGTTGTTCATGCTGGTCTCACCGATTCGCTTGCGAATCATTCCCGCCATTTTCGCCGCAGTATTCTTCATCTCGCTAGAGATGTGGCCGATCCAATTCTTCCTGCGGCCCCGCATCAATATCGCCGTCGAATACCTGGTTATGCTCCCGCTATACCTGTGGGTGTTGTTCTATCTTTCCGTGCGGACCATGAAATTCATCCTCGACCATATCGTCCCGGAAGGTCCCGGCTTGGTAATGGACATGCTCTCGCAGGCCACGGAGAAGATCGCTGATGAGGCGTACGAGCATTATGCACGTATCGCCGAGCGTGAAATCCAACCTGTGTATTACGCGCGGGTGATGCGCGAAACCGACTCGGATGGGGCGGAATGGACGATCATTCAATATCATTTCTTCTATGCCTTCAACGATTGGCGGCTGGCCGCCAATGGGATGAATCATCATGAGGGCGATTGGGAACTAGTGGCGGTTTATCTCAAAGAGGATCAGCCGTATGCCGTGCTGTTCTCGCAGCATGGCGCGGGCGCGATGGAATATTGGGACAACGCGCGAAAAGCCGTGGATCAGCGGGGCAATCTGACGACCCACCCGGTTGTGTACGTGGCCTTGGGGTCGCATGCCAATTACAGCCGTCCAGAGGTGATCCGCTCGCCGAGCTTGTATCGGACGGGGTTCACCCAGCGGATTTTGTTCTGGCTGGATGGCCTTATCCATTTCACGTTCCTGCTCTTCAATCCGAACGAAAAAGCCCGCCAGATTGCGCTCAAGGAATTTCAGACACACCCGACCAGTTTCCTCTCCGAGGATAAGCTGTCCTCCCTGCGCGACGAAGCCGACCATTACATCATCAGCCTGCCGTTGGAGATTGCCTCGGGCGACGGCGTTCGCATTGGTCCCGAGGGGGATCATCTGCGTGAGGGCGTGGTGAAGTCGAGCAGTTATCTCAAACGCGCCATGTCTGATCGCCCGGTCACACGCCCGGCGGTTTTCGCATGGAGATGTGAGGTCTTGAATCCCGAACCAGATTGGCTACAATATAAGGGTCTGTGGGGCGTCAAAAGTTTGTTGAGGAACGAATCGGGACCGCCCGGCCCCAAATGGGACCGCCCCATCGGGCAGGCGGCTCCACAGGTGCGTATGCGTTGGGGCCGTCCACTGGAGTGGCTGGCCCTGCTTGAATCAGGCGAGAAGCATTCGAATCATCTTTAGAATTGCCAAGGAGGCAGCATGTCTTTTCCGCAACTGTTGGAAGTGGCCATCGGCCTGGTCGTGGTGTATTACATCCTCGGCGCTATCGTTTCGTTCGTCACCCAGTTGATCAACGAGGCCGCCGAGACACGCGGCAAGGCGCTGGAGCGTTATCTCAGGCAGGCGCTTGGTGACAAGTATCTGGAGTTGAAGGACCTCCCACAGGTCAAGGCATTGCGTCCCATCCGCTATAAGAATTTTCTGAGCACTTTTAGCTCGGTAACGGAGCCGAAGATGCTGGAGAAGATCCCCGCGCCGGTGCTGGTGGACGCCTTCTTCGATCTGACCGGGCTGAGCGGCAAGGAGGGACTCAATGCCGATGAGTTGACCGCGGCTATCAGTCAATTGCCTGAATCGGAAGGCAAACAGGCGGTGCTGAAGTGGATCAAACAGGGCGTGACGGACGTCAACGATCTGCGTAGCCGAACCACGGCCTACCTCTCGGGCATCCTTGACCAGGCGTCGGCCACTTTCAAGGCCAATGCCCGCACCTTCGTAATCATCCTATCGATTTCGATCACGCTCCTGTTCGGTACCGACAGCATCCAGTTGGCCCGTGACTTGTGGGGCAACGCCGAACTGCGTGCGGTCGCCGCCGCGCAGGCTAACGCGGTGGTCCAGCAGCAGGGCGCGGAGGCGGACCTTCAACAATTGGTGGATGACCTGAAGGCCTACTCGATCCAGATTGGATGGTGGCAGACGCAGAGCGTTCCGCAAAATGGGAATATCGGCACGTGGATCGGATTCATCCTGCTCAAGGCGGCGGGTCTCAGTGTGACGGCGCTGGCCGTCTCGCAGGGATCGTCCTTCTGGTATGACCTGTTGAAACGGCTGACCGGGAACGGCGGCGGCAAGGACGCCGGCAGCGGCGATGCCAGCGGATAGCAAAGACTAAGATCGAACGGCCGACTCACTCGAGTCGGCCGTTTTGTTTTTTGTTATTGGGCACTCCAGCGCGCATACACGGCTTGCGAGAGCAGTCGGTTCGCGCTTTGCTCGCGCGTGACCAACTCGCCCGCGTCCAGGCTGCCCTTGAAATCGGACATCATCTCGTCCACGACCTGCGCCACATGGATGGCGGATGCACGCACGGCATAAACCGTCACGGCCAGGAAGAGCGGATTGTCGCTCAGGATGGCGCGGCAGGCTGCGAGCAGGCTCGGCAGCGACTTGTACACTTCCCAGACCTCGCCCTTGGGTCCGCGCCCGAACTTGGGCGGGTCGAGGATAATGCCGTCATACTTCGCTCCGCGTCTCGCCTCGCGCTCCACGTACTTGACCGCATCGTCCACGATCCAGCGGATGGGCTTATCGTCCAACTTCGAGAGGGACTGGTTCTCGCGTGCCCAGGCCACGGACTTCTTCGACGCGTCCACATGGGTGACGTGAGCGCCCGCCGCGGCCGCCGCCAGCGAGGCTAGGCCGGTGTATCCAAACAGATTGAGCACCTTTGCAGGGCGATCCACCCGTTTAATGGAATCAGCCATGAAGTCCCAGTGAGCGGCAACTTCGGGGAAGACGCCCAGGTGACGGCCAGGGGTGGTCATGGTCCAGAAACGTAGCGTTTCCCCGCTGGTGAGGCCATAACTCATTTCCCATTTTTCTTCCATCTTTTTCTTGGGGATCCAGTGTCCGCCGCTTTCTTCGGCGGTGGGCTGGAAGACGGCATGGACGTTGCTCCACTCGGAGGGGGACAGGGCGCGGGTCCACATGGCCTGTGCCTCGGGGCGGACAAAGGTGTATTTGCCGAAGCGTTCGAGCTTCAGGCCGTCGCCTGAGTCGAGCAGGGCGTAATCGGTCCAACGGGGGGAGTCGAGCAGGGTAAAGGGAAAGTCGGTCATGGCACCTTGAAGTCGCAATGGCATAGTAATGAAGAAACCGAAAGTACTACTTGCTTTTTGCCCACGAAAACCGTATAATGTGGGAAAAAGTGGTAGAAAGTGGTAGGACGCCGGTCACCCCGGCGTTCCCGTCTTAAAAGGAAAAGTAGCACAAATGTTCTTGGGTCAGTACCAGCACACTCTCGATGACAAGGGCCGCTTGATGATCCCGGCGCGCTTTCGTGAGTTGCTGGTTGGCGGCGCCTTCATTACGCAAGGCTTCGACCGCTGCCTCATGGTGATGACCACGGGATACTTCGAAGAAGTCTATCGCCGCATCAATTCCATGAACCTGGCCGACCCCACCGCACGCCTGCTGCGCCGCCTGATCCTGGCAAACGCCTATCCGGTGGAAGTGGACAAGGTGGGGCGCATCCTTGTGCCCGGCAATCTGCGCCAGGTCATCAGCCTGGAGGGGGAGGCTATCGTGGCAGGGCAGGGCGATTACTTCGAGGTCTGGACTCCCGCCGCCTGGCAGGAGCAGCAGGCGCAATTGTTGGACGTCGAGACCAACAACCAGCGCTTTGCGACCCTCGATCTTTCATCGAAGCCGTAGCGCAAATCTTTTTGCGCATCTGCCATGCAGCCGCATACACCTGTACTTTATCAAGAGATTATACACGCATTGCAGCCCCGCGATTCGGGGCGCTACGTGGATGGAACACTGGGCGCGGGCGGTCACGCTCGCGGCATTCTGGAGGCCTGCGCACCGGGCGGGCGTCTGCTGGGGCTGGACGTGGACCCACAGGCGCTGGCGCTTGCCCGTGAGACCTTGGCTCCTTACGGGGAGCGCGTGACGCTGGTCCAGGCCTCCTATGAAACTCTCGCCGCCCAACTCTCGGCCCTGGGCTGGGACGCGGTTGACGGCGTGGCGCTCGACCTGGGCGCATCGTCCATGCAGTTCGACCGGCCCGAACGCGGTTTCTCCTTTTTGCAGGATGGGCCGCTGGACATGCGCTTTGGTCCTTCGGCCCCAACCAGCGCGGCGGACCTGGTCAACGGGCTGGATGAGTCCGAACTGGCGGATCTAATCTTCCGCTACGGCGAGGAGCGCGACTCGCGCAAGATCGCCCGAGCCATCGTCCGAGCCAGGCCGCTCCACTCGACCCGGGAGTTGGCCGCCGTCATCCAGGCCGCTTCCCCCCGCCGCGGTGACCGCATCCACCCCGCCACGCGCACCTTCCAGGCCCTGCGCATCGCCGTCAACGAGGAATTGGCCGCAGTGGAGAACACGCTCCCGCAAGCGGTGGCCGCCCTCAGGTCCGGTGGGAGGCTGGCGGTGATCTCCTTCCACTCGCTGGAGGATCGCATCGTCAAGGACTTCCTCCGCGAGCAGAGCCAGGACCACGTCAACCCGCCGTACGAACGCCTGTACGAGGTCGAGCGCAAGGCTGTTGTCAAACTCATCACGCGCAAGCCGCTCACGGCTTCCGAAGAAGAGACGCGGGAAAACCCGCGGGCGCGCAGTGCAAAACTAAGAGTAGCAGAGAAATTATGAACCTGGACACCGTCACCAACCTATTCGACACCTACCGCATGGCCCCCTGGCGCATTCAGCGTCAGTGGATCGTGAATTTCCTGCTGGCGGTCGTTTCGCTGGCGATGGTGGCCGCCCTGTACCTGGACGTGACCGCCCGCGCCGCCATTGCCGGGCGCGAGATCCAGAACCTGACCTACCAGATGGCGGTCATCAACCAGTCCAACGCCGACCTGGAAACTCGCCTGGCCTCGTTGACCTCGGCCAGTGTGATGGAGCAGCGCGCGCAGTCGTTGGGGTATCGTCCGCTCACCACCGACGAGATCGAATATCTGGCGGTGCCCGGTTACGCACACGCTCTACCCGATATCCTGACGGCCACGCCCCTGCCCGGGTTGAGCGCTCCCACCGTCCCGCCTGAATACACCCAGTCATTGCTGGAGTGGTTCGACCTGGCCTTCCAATCTCTGGGAGAGACGCAATGAGAAAACAATACGCCTGGCGCTCGAATGCATTGGCGGGCCTATTGGCCCTTTTTGCATTTGCGGTCCTGGCGCAAATCGTTCGCATCCAGACCAGCCCGGAGGCGGTCCAGTTCCGCGAGCAGGGCATGGAATATGCCACCGAACTGCGGACCTTCTATCCTGACCGCGGCGAGATCTACGACCGCGATGGTCACCTGCTGGCGGGCAACCGCACGGTCTATGAGATCGGTGTGAACCTGAAGTCCATGCGCGACCCCGGCGCGATTGCGCTGGCGGTCAGTTCGCAATTGGGGTTGGACTACAACGAACTGCTCAACCAGATGACCAATCCGCCCCAGGGGTTGAGCTACCTGGTGCTGGCCAATTACGTGGAAAGCGACAAGGCCCTGGCCTTGCAGACCCTGCAGCAGGAGACCCAGAATCAGGCGGCCTCTGGCACACTCGGTGCCTTGACCGGCCTGGAATTCAGCTCGCATCCCCAGCGCAGTTACCCCGAAAATTCGCTGGCCTCCAACATCCTGGGATTCGTCAACCGCGAGGGGCGCGGTTACTTCGGCATCGAAGAGAAATATAACGACCTGCTGGCGGGCAATCCCGTCCAGGTCATGATCCCCACCGACCCGAACAAGGCCGTCGAGATTCCGCATGTGCCCAACGGCACCACCCTGGTGCTGACCATCCACCGCGACCTGCAGGCTGCGGCGGAACAGATCCTCGATGACGCTCTCACTACCTACGGCGCCAAGGGCGGCACCATCATCGTCATGGACCCGAAGACGGGTGAGCTACTGGCCGTGGCGGTCACGCCGCGCATGAACCTGAATGAGTTCTGGAATTACGGCGTGGTCTACGACAATGCCAGCGAATTCGACCAGGCCGTCAGCGTGCCGTACGAGCCGGGCTCGGTCATGAAGGTCCTCACCATGGCCGCCGCGCTCGACAGTGGCACGGTCAACGCCAATTCGCCCTTCCTCGACACCGGCGCGATCATGGTCGGTGGCGCCACCATCCAGAACTGGGACCGCCAGGCTTGGGGTCCGCAGGATATGGTGGGATGCCTCCAGCACTCGCTCAACGTGTGCATGGCCTGGCTGTCCACCAGCATGGGCGCGGAAACTTTCTACGGCTACATGAACCGCTTCGGCCTGGGACGCCTGACCGGCGTGGACCTGGCCGGGGAAGCGGCAGGCAGGCTCAAGATCCCGGGCGACGAGGATTGGTATCCCGTCGATCTGGGCACCAACTCCTTCGGCCAGGGCGTGGCGGTCACGCCCATCCAGATGATGATGGCCGCTTCCTCCATCGCCAACGGCGGACGCATGGTCACGCCGCACATGCTGTACGCCATGATGCGCGAAGGTCATCAGTACAACGTGCCCGCTCAATATGCAGGCTCGCCCATCCAACCGACCACTGCCAACACCTTGAGCGAAATGCTGGCGATCTCGCTCGAACAGGAAGCCTCGCTGGCGCTGGTGCCCGGTTATCGCGTGGCCGGCAAGACCGGCACCGCCCAGATTCCCACTCCCGAAGGGTATTACGACTCGACTCACACCAACGCTTCCTTCATCGGTTGGGGCCCGGTGGACGACCCGCAGTTCATGATCTATGTCTGGCTCGAACAACCCTCGGCCTCCATCTGGGGCTCGGATACCGCCGCCCCGGTTTTTTCGGAGATAGCCCAGAAAACCGTCATCTTATTGGATATTCCGCCCGACTACATCCGACAACAGATCGCCGCCCAATAACATGCTCACGCTCGCAGATGCGCTCGAAGCCCTCACAAGTCTCCGCCCGGAGAATGCCGCCACGGTCATCACCGAGGCGGCCATTGACTCGCGGCAGGTGATTCCCGGCTCGCTGTTCGTGGCCATCCCGGGCGAGCGGGTGGACGGGCACGACTTCATCGGCGAAGCGTTTCGACGCGGCGCCTCTTTTGCTTTAATCCAGCGGGATGTCGACTCCTCGCTGCGGACCCTCGACCTGCGCGGCGGCCTGACGGTGGATCCCGCCTTCGATCTGACCTCTCCCCTATGCCTGCGCGTGGACAATACGGTCTCGGCCTTGCAGCGCATCGCCCGTTTCTGGCGGCGCAAGTTGAACCTGCGTGTGGTGGGCATCACCGGCAGCGTCGGCAAATCGACCACCAAGGAAGTGGTGGCGCAGGTGCTCAGTCAGCGGTATCGCACGCTCAAAAGCCCGGGCAACCTCAACAACGAGATCGGCCTGCCGCTGACCGTGTTGCGCCTAGGCTCGGGCTATGAACATGCCGTGCTCGAAATGGGATTCTACGTACCGGGCGAGATCGCCTTTCTGTGCGACATCGCCCAGCCCCAGGTCGGCGTGGTCAGCAACGTGGGCACTGTCCACGCGGAACGGGCAGGCTCGCAGGAGAACATCTTCCTCGGCAAGTCTGAGTTGGTCCAGTCCCTGCCTGAGGATGGGGTGGCGGTCCTGAACTTCGATGACCCGTGGGTCCGCAAGATGGAGGAGAAGACCCGCGCGCGCGTGTTCTTCTACGGCCTCTCGCCCGAATCCGAATTATGGGCCGACAACGTGGAAGGCCTCGGGCTGGACGGCATCCGCTTCCGCCTGCATTATCACCGCGAAACCCTGCACGTCCGCATCCCGATGATCGGACGTCATTCCGTGCATACTGCCCTGCGCGCCACGGCCGTCGGCCTGGTGGAGGGGTTGACCTGGCAGGAGATCTTCGACGGCTTGCGCCAGGGACACTCGCAACTACGTCTGGTGGCTGTCCGCACCGAAGCGGGAGCGCTGATCCTCGATGACACCTACAACGCCTCCCCCGAGTCGATGCTGGCGGCCCTCAACCTGCTTAGCGAACTGGACGGGCGCAAGATCGCCGTATTGGGCGACATGCTTGAACTGGGTCCCTACGAACGCCAGGGACACGAGATGGTGGGGATGCGCGCCGCCCAGGTGGCGCACACCCTGCTGACGCTTGGTCCGCGCGCGCGCATGATCGCGGAAGCCGCCCGCCGCGCCGGGATGAGGAGCAACCGCGTGATCGAATTCCAGACCCACGAACCCATCGTGGACTGGTTGAAACGTAACCTGGTCAGCAATGATGCCGTGTTGATCAAGGGCTCGCACGGCCTGCGTATGGACCGCATCACCGCCGACCTGGAGATCCGCTCATGAACCACGTCAACCAAGCCACCCTGGCCCTCAGCCTGGCAGGCCTCTCCTTCCTGATGTCGATCATCTGGGGTGGACCGTTCCTGCGCGTGCTGCGCCACTTCAAGATCGGCAAGTTGATCCGCGTGGAGGAGCCGGGCCAGCACGCTGTCAAGATGGGCACGCCCACCATGGGCGGTCTGCTCTTCATCCTGCCCGTCCTGTTATTGACCGGCCTGTTGAACGCGGTCTCGTTGATTGGTTTGAAACAAAATGCCATCGGGCGCTCCGTCGCAGTGCCTTTGATCACGCTAATCGGCTTCGGGATTCTGGGAGCCATCGACGACTGGCAGGGCATTCGTGGAAAGCGCCGCGGCGTTGGCATGAGCGCCAGAACCAAGTTCATTGCCCAAGTCGCGCTGGCTTTGTTCATTGCCGTCATCATAAAATACGTTTTGCGCTCCCCATCCATTTTCGTTCCCGGGTTGAACCTCAACCTGGATCTGGGGATTTGGTACATCCCGATTGCAGCCTTCATCATCGTGGCCGAGTCCAACGCGGTCAACTTTACGGATGGGCTGGATGGATTGGCCGGGTTGATTGCCGCCACTGCGTTTGCGGCTTATGGCGGCATCGCCCTGATTCAGGGGCAGATCTATGTGGCGCGTTTCTGCTTTACCCTGGTGGGCGCGCTCTTCGGTTTTCTGTGGTTCAACGTCCATCCTGCGGAACTGTTCATGGGTGATGCGGGCGCGTTGGCCTTGGGCGGGACCCTGGGCGTGGTCGCGTTGATGACAGGGCAGTGGCCCTTGTTACTCCTGATCGGCGTTATCCCGCTCAGCGAAGCGGTCAGCGTGACGTTGCAGATCGGCTATTTCAAACTGACCAAGGGCAAACGTCTCTTCAAGATGGCGCCCTTGCACCTGCACTTCGAACTGCTCGGTTGGAGCGAGACCCAGATCGTGCAGCGCTTCTGGCTGATCGGCCTGCTGGCAGGCTTGATCGGCGTGGGATTGGCCTCGGTATAAGATGCAGGCTTGGACCGGTAAACGCGTGCTCATCCTCGGTGCGGCCCGACAGGGGTTGGCCCTGGCGCGCTGGCTGGCACGTCACGGCGCGCGCGTGACCCTGTCCGATGCGCGGACCGAGGCGCAGATGGCCTCCGCCCGCGAGTCCCTGGCCGATCTGCCGATCAACTGGGCGCTGGGCGGACATCCGCTGGAATTGCTGAACGATTGCGATCTGTTGTGCCTCTCGGGCGGCGTCCCGTTGACCCTGCCCATCGTGGCGGAAGCGCTCCAGCGCGGCATCCCGCTCTCGAACGACACGCAGGTCTTCATGGAGATCGTCCCGTGCCGCACCATCGGCATTACGGGCTCGGCGGGCAAGACCACCACCACCACACTGGTGGGGCGCATGGCGAAGGAAGCCTACGGCGACGCGGCCTACATCGGCGGTAATATCGGCGACCCGCTCATCAACTACGTGGACGAGATGAAGCCGACCGACCTGGCCATCCTGGAACTGTCTTCGTTCCAACTGGAGCAGATGACCATTTCGCCGAACGTGGGCGCGGTCCTCAACGTCACGCCCAATCACCTCGACCGCCACGGCACGATGGAAGCTTACACGGCTGCCAAGGCCCGCCTGCTGGATTTCCAATCCGCGAAGGATGTGGCGGTTCTCGGTCATGATGACCCAGGCGCATGGAACCTGTGGGAGCGCGTCAAAGGCAAGCTGTTTACCTTCAGCCTACATGACCTGGACGAAAGCCTGAGCGGCGCATACTTCCACGATGGGCTGCTGGCCCTGCGCGACGGGAACGCCTACGTGCCCTTGCTGTTGCGCGAGAAAGTCTTGTTGCGTGGTGACCATAACGTGAGCAATGTCTTGGCTGCCTTCACCATTGCGCACGCGGCGGGTCTCCCGCTGGATGCCATGCTGGCCGCCGTGGAGGATTTTCACGGGGTGCCGCATCGGCTGGAGTTGGTCCGCGAATTGGATGGCGTGCGCTGGTACAACGACTCGATTGCCACCGCCCCCGAGCGGACCATGGCCGCCATCCGCGCTTTCGAGGAGCCGATCGTGCTGCTGCTCGGCGGCCGCGACAAGGACCTGCCCTGGGACGATCTGGCTGCCCTCATTCATCAGCGCGTGGACCATGTGGTGCTTTTCGGCGAGGCGGCGGAAAAGATCGAGAAAGTGGTGACAGGCTCGGGGTCCAGGCCGCAGACATTGACGCGGTGTGAGACGCTCGAACAGGCAGTCCTCAATGCCGCGGAAGTGGCCGAAGCAGGCGACGTCGTCCTGCTTTCGCCCGGCGGCACGAGCTACGATGCCTTCAAGGATTTTGCCGAACGAGGAGAGAGGTTTAGAGAATGGGTGCTGAAACTTTCGTAAAACAACCGTATGCGGCCCAACCCCGTTCCCAGGCTGCGCCGCGCCGTAGTTTTGACCTGCCCCTGTTGGTGACCATTGTTGCGCTGGTCATCTTCGGGCTGGTCATGCTGTTCTCGGCTTCGTGGGATTTCTCGCTCCAGATCTTCGACTCGCCGATGTACATGTTCAACCGCCAGTTGACCTGGCTGGGCGTCGGCGCGGTGGTGGCCCTGGGGCTGGCCTTCTTCGATTATCACCACTGGCGGCGGCTAATCGTGCCCGCCATGATCTTCACCATCGTGTTGTTGGTCGGCGTGTTGCTGATGAACGAAATCCGCTTGGGCGCGAAGCGAGCCTTCTTCGAAGGATCGGTCCAGCCCTCGGAATTGGCCAAACTGGTCTCGATCATCTACCTGTCGGTCTGGCTGTATGCCAAGCGGAACATGCTGCACGACATCCAGTTGGGACTCATCCCCCTGGGCGTGATCCTCGGGGTGGTGGGCGGCTTGATTTATCAGCAGCCCGACCTGAGTGCCGCGGGGACGGTGCTCATCCTGGGTGGCCTGCTCTTCTTCCTGTCGGGCGGTGACCTGAAGCAGATCGGCGTGCTGCTGCTGGTGGCGATTGTGGCGGCGGCCATCGTGGTGCAAGTCAGTGCGACAGGCCGCGAGCGCGTGGACACCTTCCTGGCGGGCATCAAGGACCCGACCCAGGCGTCCTATCATGTGCGGCGTTCCTTCGAGGCCATCGTCAACGGCGGATTCTTCGGCGTGGGCATCGGTCAATCGCAATCCAAGCTGACGGGTCTGCCCGTCCCGCCCACCGACAGCATCTTCGCCGTCATCGCCGAGGAATTGGGCCTGTTTGGCTCGATGGCGCTGGTCGGCTTGTATGTGATGCTCTTCTGGCGCGGACTGGTCATCGCCCGCCGCGCGCCTGATATGCTCGGTACGTTGCTGGCTTCCGGCCTGGTCATCTGGATCGGCATGGAGGCTCTCATCAACATGGCCGTGATGGTCGGCCTGTTGCCCTTTGCTGGAAACGCCCTGCCCTTTATCAGCGCGGGCGGCTCGAACCTGGTCGCTTCTCTGGCGGCCATCGGCATTCTGCTCAACATCTCCCGCCAACGCGGCGAGGGAACCATGACGGACGATGAATGGAGGTCCTACGGTGCGGTTGTTGATCTGCGCGGGCGGAACGGGCGGCGGGGTTTATCCCGCGCTCGCCGTGCACAACGCGCTCACGACACGACGGCCGGGCGTTGAGACGCTCTGGGTCGGCGGAGAAGGCGGCATGGAGGAGGAGCTCGTGAAACGCGCGGGCATCTCCTTCCGGTCCATTCCCGCCGCGGGCGTCCACGGTGTGGGGCTGCGTGCCCTGCCCGGCAACCTCGCGAAACTTTCGCGGGGTGTCGTCGCGTCCCGCCGCATCCTCCATGACTTCCGTCCTGATGTTTTGTTTTTCACGGGCGGCTATGTGGCCTTCCCGATGGCCTTTGCGGGCCGTAAGGTGCCGACCCTGTTGTACGTGCCCGACATCGAACCCGGGCTGGCGCTCAAGGCCGTGGCCCGCTTTGCCGACCGCCTGACCGTGACCGCCGAAGCCTCGAAGGAATATTTCCCGTCGAAACAGCGCATCGTGGTCACGGGCTATCCCCTGCGTGCGGACCTCAAGGGCTGGTCCCGCCAAAGCGGGAGTCAGCGCCTTGGCCTTTCGGACGACCTGCCTGCCCTGTTGGTCACAGGCGGTAGCAAGGGCGCGCGGACCATCAACAACGCCGTGCTGGCTCACCTGCCCGCCTTGCTCGAAATGGCGCAGGTCGTCCACATCACAGGCTCGCTCGATTGGCCCGCCGTCGAAGCGGTTGCGAAGAACCTGCCCAACCCTCTCGCGGACCGTTACCACGCCATGCCCTATTTGCACGAGATGGGCGCCGCCCTGTCCGCCGCCGACCTAGTGGTCTCGCGGGCGGGCGCGTCGTCACTGGGCGAGTATCCTTTCTTCGGGCTGCCCGCCATCCTCGTCCCGTACCCGTATGCGTGGCGCTACCAGAAAGTCAATGCTGAAGCCCTGTCCCGGCATGGGGCGGCCATCCTGCTCGAAGACCATCTCATGCAGGAACGCCTTTTCCCGCTGGTCAGGGACCTGTTGAACGACCCCGCCAAACGCGAGGCCATGCGCGCCTCCATGCGGACTCTGGCCCAGCCAGATGCCGCTGGCGCCATTGCCAGCCAGTTGCTTGAGTTGGCAGGAGAGACGCCATTATGATGAGTATCGTGTACGTCTTGTGGATGTACGTCATCCTGTTCGCCGTCATCGGCTGGATGCGCGGTTGGGCCAAGGAATTGATGGTCTCGTTCAGCGTCGTCACCGCCCTGGCTGTCAATTACCTGCTCGAACGCTACATCCCGCTGGTCAAGAACATCCCGCAGGATAGCACTTCCCTGTTCTGGGTTCGCTCGTTGATCCTGATCGGTCTGGTGTATTTTGGGTACCAGACCGTGGTCTCAGTGCAACGCCTGGCCGCCAAGGCGGGACGCGAACGCCTGGCCGATAGCCTGTTCGGCGCGGTGATGGGCGGCTTCAACGGCTACCTGATCGCGGGTACGTTGTTGTTCTACCTGATCGCGACCAACTATACGGCCCTGCCCAACGTCGTCACCCCGCCCACGGACCCGAAGGTGGCGGAGGCAATCAATTTCATGGTGAGCTATATGCCGCCGCGCTGGCTGGGCGAGCCCACCATTTACTTCGCGGTCATCATCATCCTCATCTTCATCATCGTGGTCTACATCTAAGGCAGGCTCAGACATGACTCGCGTTCACTTCATCGGCATCGGCGGCAGCGGACTCTCGGCCATTGCGCGCCTACTCCAGGAAAGCGGATATGAAGTCTCGGGCTCGGACAAGGCCCTGAGTTCCTTCGCCGCCGACTTGCAGTCCGCGGGTGTGACCGTGTACATCGGTCACCATCCGCGCAACGTGAACGGCGCCGACTGGGTCGTGAAATCCTCCGCCATTGCCGACGACAATCCCGAGGTCAAGGCGGCGCTCCAGGCGGGTATCCCCGTCTACAAGCGCTCGGATTTCCTCGGCAAGTTGATGACCAACAAGACGGGCATCGCCGTGGCGGGGACGCACGGCAAGACCACCACCACCGCCATGATCGCGTGGATGCTCTCTGCGCTCGGACGCGACCCATCCTTCATCGTCGGCGGCGTGATGAACAACTACGGCGTCAATGCCCGCATGGGCAAGGGCACGGCCTTCGTGATCGAAGCCGACGAGTACGACCGCATGTTTCTGGGCCTGGCTCCGCGTATCGCGGTGGTGACTAACCTTGAGCACGACCACCCGGATTGTTATCCGACCTTCAAGGATATGTTCGACGCCTTTGAGCAGTTCGTGAACCTGCTGCCGCCTGACGGTGTGCTGATCGCCTCCTCGGAAGATGAAGGCTCGGCATCCCTGCTGCCGCGCGCCCGCAAGAGCGGACGTCACGTGGTGGCCTACAGCGTGCAGGGCGAGATGACCATCAACAGCCCGCAGTGGATGCAGGCTCGCGCCGTCAAGCCGAACGACCGTGGCGGGTTCAACTTCATCGCCAGTACCAACATCACCGAAGTGGGCGTGCAGTCAGTGAATGTATCACTACAGGTGCCTGGCGAACACAATGTCCGCAATGCGCTGGCGGCTCTTTCCGTTGCCGCCGTGCAGGGACTCTCGCTCAAGAACGCGGCCGTCGCGCTGGGCGATTTCAAGGGTACGGGACGGCGCTTCCAGGTCGTGGGCGAGAAGAACGGCGTGACCGTCATCGACGACTACGCCCACCATCCCACCGAGATCCGCGCCACGTTGGCTGCGGCGCGCGCCCGCTTCCCGGGCCACCGTATCCTGACCGTGTGGCAGCCGCACACCTACTCGCGCACGCAGACTCTCTTCCTTGAGTTCACGCGTGCCTTCACCGACACCGACCTGGTCTTCGTCACCGAAGTCTACGCGGCGCGCGAGCCCAGGCAGGAATTTTCCTCGGCCGAGATCGTCAGCGCCATGCCGCATCCCGCCGCGCGTTTCACCAACTCGCTGGCCGAGACGACCGAGGGCGCGCTCAGGGCCATCCGTAGCGGCGACGTGCTGCTCGTGCTCTCCGCTGGCGATGCTGACCAGGTCAGCGCTGGTGTGCTGGCTGGACTTTAACTGGAGGTTGTCATGTCGGACGTAAAGAAGAAGAAACGCATCTATCAATCCGAGACCCTCGGCCTGCCCCCACTTCGCATGGTGCTGGTCAACGCGGAGAACGACCGCGCCAACCGCACCCGCAGGCCCCTGCCCAAACAGCAACCTCGCAGCAAGGAATACAAAGAGCGGATGGAAGCCATCATCCGCCTGATCGAAAGCCTGGAAAGCGAATAACCTTCGGCATGATGACCGTGACCGCTATCTCCTTCCTCCCCGCTTTGCGCGCCGAATTCGGCGATGCGGTGCAAGAGAACGTCCTGCTTGCGCCGTACACCTCCGCGCGGATCGGCGGCCCCGCGGATGTGATGGTCACGGCTCGTTCGGCGGAAGAGTTGGTCCGCGCCCTCACCTCCCTGCGCGAAAATGGAATTCCGTTCCTCATGTTAGGCGGCGGTTCGAATGTGCTGGTCAGCGATAAAGGCGTGCGCGAGGTGGTGCTGCTGAACAAGGCAAAGACCATCCGCTTCGAAAGCGGCGACCAGCCGTCGGTGTGGGCCGAGTCGGGAGCCACCTTTAGCCAGTTGGCGCACCGCGCTGCGTCCAAGGGCTTGAGCGGACTCGAATGGGCCGCCACGGTCCCGGGTACGGTGGGTGGGGCGGTGTATGGCAACGCGGGTGCCTTCGGCGGTGACGTGGCCCACGACCTCCTGCACGCCGAGGTGCTCACCGAAAGCGGACTCGAATCCTGGCCGGTGGACAGATTTGGGTACGGCTATCGCACCAGTGTTTTGAAGCGTGGCGAGTTGCGCGGCATTGTAATTTCAGCGCAGTTTGCTTTAAAAAACGCAGACAGGGGTGGGGTGTCTGCTACAATCGAACAATTCAGCACACGCCGCAAGGCCACGCAGCCGCCCGGTGCCAGCATGGGTTCGATGTTCAAAAACCCTGAGGGCGATTTTGCAGGCCGTTTGATCGAAGCTGCGGGCTTGAAGGGCACGCGCATCGGCAATGCTGAGATCAGCACGGTTCATGGAAATTTTTTCGTCAATCACGGCGAGACGCGCGCCAGCGACATCCGCGCGTTGATCGAACTCGCACAGAAGACCGTGTTAGAGAAGTCTGGCGTGAAATTGGAATTGGAAGTTGAGTTGATCGGCGAATGGTAAAGAACACTGAACGCAAACTGAAAGTGGCCGTCCTCTTTGGGGGACGCTCCGGCGAACATGATGTCTCGCTCATGTCTGCACGTTCGGTGCTGTCTGTGCTCGACCCGCAGAAGTATGAAGTGACCCAGGTCGGCATCACGCGTGAAGGCAAGTGGCTGACGGGGGAGAACGTGCACGCGAAATTCGTCGATGAGAAATACGCGGGTCTGGAACCCGCCATCGTATCGCCTGATCCGTCCGAGGCGGGACTGTTCGTCCTGCGCGGTGAGAAGATCGAAAAGCTGACCGATGTGGATGTGTACTTCCCCGTCCTGCATGGCACCTTCGGCGAGGATGGCACGCTGCAAGGCCTGTTCGAGATGGCTGACGCCGCCTACGTGGGGGCGGGTGTGGTCGGGTCCGCGGTGGGCATGGACAAGGGCATCTTCAAGGATGTGATGATCGCCAACGGCATCCCCGTGGTGGATACGCTGGTCGTGACCCGCGCCGAGATCGAGCGCGACATGGAGGAGGTCATCCGCCGCGCCGAGACCGTCAGCGGGTATCCGCTTTTCACCAAACCCGCCAACCTCGGCTCCTCGGTGGGCGTGACCAAGTGCAACAACCGCTCCGACTTGCAGGAAGGTCTGCACGAAGCGGCCTTGTTCGACCGCCGCGTACTGGTCCAGCATGGCGTGAAGGATGTGCGCGAGATCGAGGTCAGCGTGTTGGGCAATGACGATCCGCGCGCTTCGGTCCCGGGCGAGATCCTGCCGAGTCGTGAGTTTTACTCATACGAGTCCAAATACATCGACGGGACCTCGGGCCTGGTCATCCCCGCGCAATTGCCCGCCGAGACCAGCGAACAGATCCGCGCCATTGCCATCCAGGCCTATCGGGCGATTGACTGCTCGGGCATGGCTCGCGTAGACTTCTTCGTCGAGAATGAAACCAACCGCGTTTATTTGAATGAGTTGAACACCATCCCTGGTTTTACCCAGATCAGCATGTACCCCAAACTTTGGGAAGCCAGCGGATTACCCTATCCGCAACTGGTGGACCGCCTGATCGAGCTGGCTATGAATCGAAAAGCTGACCGCGACCGCACCTCCCACACCTTCAGGAGCGCAGGATGAGCGAAAAACGTCCAGCCTCCCGCTCCGATGAAGTGCGCCAGCGCCGCACCCGCGAACAGGTGAAGCGCCAGCAGCAGGCCAGCGAACGCGCCTATCGTCCGCAGTCGCACGTCAAGCAATCGAGCCGCACCCCACGACTTGTGTCGGCTCGTCCGCGCACGGATCGCCGCTACAACATCGCGGTGGGACTGCCGCAACCCAGCCTGCACTTCCCAACCATGCCGCGCATCAAGCCCGGCTGGCGCATGGCCTCGCTCGGCCTGATCGTTTTGCTGGGTGTGGCTTTGTACCTGTTGTGGAATCTGCCATACTTCAGCGTGACCGAGGCCCAGGTGACGGGCGCGGCCCGTCTCAGCCCGCAGGAGATCAACGCGGCCATGGGCGTCAGCGGACAGCCCATTTTCAGCGTCCGCCCCGAGGAGATTGCCACCCGCCTGCGGCTCGCCTATCCCGAGCTTTCGTCGGCGGTGGTGACAGTTGGGTAGATCGGAAGAGCGTCGTGTAGGGAAAGAGTGTAGATCTCGGTGGT
>CALFXA010000256.1 GCA_937928015.1 uncultured Anaerolineales bacterium
CAGAAGCCGCGGCTGGCGTGGTTGAACACGCCGTCGAGCACCACGCGGATGCCGCGCTTGTGGGCCTCGTCGAGCAGGTGACGCAGGGCGTCATTTCCGCCCAACAGCGGGTCGACCTGGTAATAGTCGAAGGTGTGGTAGCGGTGGTTCGAAGCGGAGGCAAAGATCGGGTTCAGGTAGAGTGCATTGATGCCCAGGTCCTGCAAATAATCCAGCCGTTCGGCCACGCCGTACAGGTCCCCGCCCTTGAAGCCGAAGGTGGTGGGGGGGGAGTCCC
This sequence comes from uncultured Anaerolineales bacterium, assembly GCA_937928015.1. Taxonomy (GTDB): domain Bacteria; phylum Chloroflexota; class Anaerolineae; order Anaerolineales; family Villigracilaceae; genus JACPVF01. The sequence goes on from CALFXA010000256.1 coordinate 278, forward strand.
AAGGCTCGAAGGTCAGCCCATTCTTTGCGAGGCGTTCACTGCGCGCAAAACGGTCGGGGAAAATCTGATAAAAAACGGCGTCCTTGACCCAGTCGGGGGTGGTGGTCATGTCAAAATACCTCTTTGAATGAAATCGTGCCAGTCTCGTCGCGCTCGTGAGGGGCGGCGGACTATTTTACCCTGTAACGGTCACGCCGATCAGTTTTCCGACGCCGTAGGTCAGCCCCGCCGCGCCCAGGCCAAAGAGCACCTGGCGGAAGCCCGAATACAACACGTTGCGGCCCGTCATCAGGGTGATGGCCGCGCCGATGATGAACAATCCCACCCCGCTGACGGCCAGGCTGGTAAAGACCGCCGTCAGGCCTTGCAGGAAGAAGAATGGAAAGAGCGGGAAGATTGCGCCGACGGCGAACAGGAAGAAGGAGGTCAGCGCCGCCTCCCAGGCCGAGCCGCCCAATTCCTCGGGATCGATGCCCAACTCCTCGCGGGCCAGCGTGTCGAGCGTGACGCTGCGGTCGGACATGATCTTGGCGGCCAGTTCGCGCGCGCGTTCCTCGGAGAGTCCCTTCGACTGATAGATCAGCGACAGTTCCTCCTGCTCCTCGGCAGGATTCTGGGCAATCTCCTCTTTTTCGATGGCGATCTGGTGTTCGTATAACTCGCGCGAACTTTGCACCGAGAGCCATTCGCCCATGGCCATCGAACCAGCGCCCGCCAGCAGGCCCGCCAACCCCGCGATGAGCACGTCGCCGCTGGCGAGGTTCGCGCCTGCCACGCCCATCACCAGGCTGAGAATGGAAACCAGCCCATCGTTGGCGCCCAACACGGCGGCGCGCAGGGCATTTCCGCCCGCCGAGCGGTGACGTCCCTCCACCATTGCGACGGCGCTGCCCGTGTTTCCGCTGGCTGCCCCGCTGATCTGCGCCAGCGTGCGAGCGTGGGCCTTCTCGTCGGCGGCCATGGCGGCCGTCTCCGCTTCGGGCTGATCGTCATAGGCGCGGCTGTCGCTGGCCTCGTTGCCGACGATGGTCTGCAACACGAATTTGGCCCCGAACCAGCGCGTCAACTGACCGAGGGTCCGTGCGCGCCAGGAGGGGCCGCTGGGCAGATTCGGAGCGCCAGCCTCCTTCAACTTGGCCGCCCAGACGGCGCCATGCTTTTCTTCCGTGTCTGCCAGTCGGGTGTATACCTCAGCCAGCTTTGCGTTCTTTTCCACGGCGGCCAGGGCGCGATATTGGAAGGCGCCATCGATCTCCTTTTGCAGGTTGGCGCGATAGCGTTCCAGGTCTTTGGATGTTGTCATGTTGAGCCTCTCTTTCAATAACCGCCCCTCGACCTTTCCAGGGCGGTTGAGTTTTTTACGGCTTGAGTTGAATGATCGCGAACGAACGGGCGGGCAGTTCCGCGAAGGGACGCCATCCACTGGAGCCTGCGCTGGCGGGGAACGGAGATGGATTCGGCAACCCCAGCAGCGCGAGGGCGTTGGGCGCCCCCGACTCGAATTCCAGGTTGTAGTCGCTGACGGGCTTGGAATCCACGTTGACCAGTACCAGCAAGGTCTCCTCGTCATTGTAACGCAGGAGCGCGTACACGCTACGATTGCCTGTTTCGATGACGGTGGCGTGTCCCGTGCGCAGAGCGGAGTGATCATTGCGCAGGTGGATCAGGTCGCGGTACAGGCTGAGCAGCGAGTCGGGATCGTCGGTTTGGGTGGCCACGTTGACGGTCGGATAGTCGTCCGCGGCGGGACGCCAGGGCATGCCGCTCGTGAATCCGACCGTGGACGAGTCGCCCGTCCACTGCATCGGGCGGCGGATGTCCTCGTCGGGCTTGACGCCTGTCATGCCGATCTCCTCGCCATAATAGAGGAACGGCACGCCGGGCGACGTGAGCAGCATCACCGCGGCCATCCTGGCCTTGTCCACGTCGTTCAGCACGCTCATCACGCGATTCTGGTCGTGGTTGGTCAGAAAGACCGCGAACTGACCCTCGGGGTAGGCGTCGAGCGTGGCCTGCATCTGCCTGCTGGCCGAAGAGGTCAGCGGACTGTTGGCCGTGCGCACAAAGGCGTCGGCCAGAGGGAAGTTGAAACTCACATCCACTTCGTCGCCCGCGTACTGAGCGGCGCTGGCCATATCGGTCCACGTCTCACCCACGGTAAAGGCGTTGGGATTGATGCTCTTATAATACTGATAGAAATTCTTCAACCAGGCGTGTGTGGCGGGCGTGTTCTCTTGCGCCCTGCCCTGTTCGACGTAATGCCGAACCGCATCCAGGCGGAAGCCGTCCACACCCAGGTCCGTCAGCCAGTAATGGATGATGCGATCCACTTCGGCGGTTACGGCGGGGTTGTTCAAATTGAGATCGGGCATGACTGGCGAGAAGATACCATAGTAATAGCCCGATTTCCCCGCGTGCCAGACTTGCTCCCCCCACGGGCCGAGGTAGTTCGGATCCTGCGCGGCCCAGAGATACCAGTCACGATATTGCGGATCGCCCGCATCCGAGGCCAGGAACCACGGGTTTTCGCTGCTGGTGTGATTAATGACCAGGTCCACCACCACGCGGATTCCGCGTTTGTGGGCCTCCTGCATCAGACGCTGGAAATCTTCGTTCGTGCCGTATTCCTGATCCACGGTGTAATAGTCCACCACGTCGTAGCCGTGATAACTGGGCGACTCCATGATAGGCATCAGCCACAGCCCCGTCACGCCCAGATCGCTGGTGGTGGTCGGGTCGCCGTCGTTGAGGTAATCGAGTTTCTCGATCAGCCCGTTCAAATCGCCCACTCCGTCCCCGTTCGAGTCCTTGAAACTGCGCACGAAGACCTCGTAGAAGACGGTGTCATTCCACCAGAACATCTGCCCGGGCTGTGTGCCCGGGTGCTGGATCGGGCCGAGGGTCGGGACGGACGGATCGAGAGTGGCAACAGGCGTGATTGATGCCTGGGCCGTCTGGGTGGCGGCATCCAAAGCAACGGCCGTGGCGATCCTGTCTTTGGGGGTGAGCGTGGAGGTGGGGGAAGGGGAGGAGACGGGCGATGGTGCAACTGCCGTGAGGGGTGCGCAGGCGGTCGTCAACAGGAGGAGCAAGAGCAAAATTCGTTTCATGAGGATTTTCGTTTCCTGTCCGCGCTGGACCGGGAGCGGGTCCCGTTTCGTGAGTCGGTGCGCGGCTAAAAGCAGTGACCGTTAAGTCCCCGCCAGATAGACGAACACCGCATAGGTGATGGCGATCAACAGGCCCAGCGTCGAAAGCAGGATGCCCGCGATGGCCATCTTCTCGTTCTCGGATTTTCGGCTGAGGATGCCGAAGATGAGTCCCAACGCGCTGGTGATGACCCCACAGACCGGCAGAATGGATGCGCACAGGCTGATCAGCCCCAGACTGACCGAGAGCAGAGCGAAGAATCGCTTCTGGCGAACATCAGGGTCGAGGGAGGCGGGATCGGTTTCCATGCTGGGTGTCCTGAAAAAAATCTTTCCTCCTTCCAAACGGAAGGAGGAAAGGAAAATCTCGAAAGAGGGGAACTAACCCTTGACGCTGCCCGCTGTCAGGCCGCTGACGATCTGTTTCTGCAAGGCGATGTAGATGATCGCCACCGGCAGCGCCACGATGATGGCCATGGCGGCGAAGCGGTTCCACGGGATGCTGTTCGCGTACTGGCCCGTCATATTGTACAAGGTCATGGCCAGGGTGTAGTCCTTGGGCTGTGTCAGGAAGAGCCAGGGCAGCGCGAACTCCTGCCAGTGCCCGATGAAGCCGAGGAAGAAGGTCACCGCCAGTTGCGGCACAGCCAGCGGCAGGACGATCTGCCAGAAGATCTGGTTGGCGTCCGCGCCGTCGATCATGGCGGCCTCTTCCAGTTCCTTGGGGATGGTGTCGAGGTAGCCTTTGAGATTCCAGACCGCGAAGGGCAGGGCGCCCGCGATCATGGCGACGCCCACTCCCAGCAGAGAGTCACGCAGGTTAAAGGCAACCTTGCCCAAGCCCTGCGCACAAGACATGAACGGTGAGATGGCCGTCACTCCATTGCCGCAGTCCGCGATGCGGAAGCTGTTCATCAGTAGGTACAGCGGCGTGGACAGACCGATGGCGGGCATCAGCAGCGGCACGAAGACCATTACCATCAAGACCTGGCGCATCCTGAATTTGAAGCGCGAGAAGGCGTAGGCAGCGCTGACAGCCACCAAAAGGGCCACCAGCCCCACACCGACCGAGAGGAAGAAGCTGTTGCGCAACAACTCCAGGAATGTGACCGGGTTGGCCGTGGGGCGGTCCAACACTTGCTGGTAGGCCACGAAGGAGATTTCCTTCGGGAACAGTTCCAGCGCCGAAGGACGGGTGGTCTTGGAACTGAACGACATCGTTATGATGTACATGATGGGGAACAATACTTCCGCCGCGATGAACAGGGTCAATACCTGCAGGAGCAGTTGTTTCCACAACGGCAGGTCACGTCCGGCCACCTCGCCGGAGGTGTTCATGTTGAGAAAGCGGATGATCGGGTTGGTGCTTTTGGAGGGAGACTGGGCTGTCATGTTAGGCCTCCGTATAGGCTTCGGTTGCGCGCGTGATGCGGTTGGTGACGAGGAAGACAATCAACGCCACGAAGAAGACGATCACCGAGAAGGC
>CALFXA010000257.1 GCA_937928015.1 uncultured Anaerolineales bacterium
CGTTCTCGTGATGCGGAAAGATCAAATCGTTTCCGCCGCCGTGGATGTCGATCTGCTCGCCGAGTTCGGCCAGGTTCATGGCCGAGCACTCGATGTGCCAGCCCGGGCGTCCCTTGCCCCACGGGCTTTCCCAGAAGATCTCGCCGGGTTTGGCGGCTTTCCACAACGCAAAGTCGAGCGGATTTTCCTTCTCTTCGCCGATCTCGATGCGCGCGCCCGCCTGCATATCTTCCAGCTTGCGCCCGGAGAGGCGGCCGTAATCCTCATCACTGGTAACGCGGAAATAGACGTCGCCATTCGAGGCGGGATAGGCGTGGCCTTTTTCGATCAGGCCTTTGATGAACTTGATGATAAGCGGCATGGTGCCGCTGACACGCGGGTTGACCGTGGCGGGCAGGATGTTCAGGTCGGCCAGGTTTTGGGCATAATCGTTGATGTAACGCTCGGCCAACTTGAGCGGATCCTCGCCCAGGTTGTTGGCGCGGTTAATGATCTTGTCGTCCACGTCAGTGAAGTTCATGACGTGCCTGACGGTGTAGCCGCGATATTCGAGATAGCGGCGGATGATGTCGAAGACCAGTGCCGACATGGCGTGGCCCACATGGGCGTCATTGTAGACGGTCACACCGCAGACGTACAGGCGGACCTTGTTCGGCTCAAGGGTGACGAATTCCTCGGTCTTGCGGGAAAGAGTGTTGTAGATTCTCAGCATGAATACCTGCCTTGCTTTTCGCGCACTAATCGAAACTTATTTCCGCTTCTTGCCGTTGCGTTCCTCTTCTACACGGGCGAAGATCATGCGGCCCGCGGCGGTCTGAAGGACCTTGGTGACCGAAACGTCCATGTACTCGCCGATGTATTCCTTGCCGTTCTCCACGACAACCATTGTGCCATCGTCCATGTAGCCGACGCCCTGCCCCATTTCCTTGCCTTCCTGGATGATATTGATGCGCAACAACTCACCCGGCAACACCACCGACTTGACCGCATTGGCCAGTTCGTTGATGTTGAGCACGGTCACACCCTGCAACTCAGCGATGCGATTAAGGTTGTAGTCATTGGTCAGCACGGGACTCTTGAGCTGCTTGCCGAGGACGATCAGTTTGTCGTCCACTTCGCGGACGCCCTCCACGTCGATGTCGCTGATACGGACGAGGATATTGGGCAGCTTTTGCAACTCGGCCAGCACTTCCATGCCGCGGCGTCCGCGCTGACGGCGCAGGCCATCGGGCGAGTCGGCGATGTATTGCAGTTCGTTCAAGACGAAACGCGGGATGAGCAGCGTACCGGGCAGGAAGCCGGTCTTGGCGATGTCGGACACGCGCCCGTCGATGATGACGCTGGTATCGAGCAGGATGTTACGGTTGAGGTTGGTCCACGAGGAGGACGAACCGCTTTCGTTGCGTCCACTCAGGGCGCTGAGCAGGCCCATGATGTCGCCCTGGCGCATGACGAACAACGAGACGCCCAGGTAGGCGAAGATCAACACCCCGATGAAGGGCAGGATGCTCCCAAACGGGCTGGGCAGCATGGAAAGCGGAAAAGCCAGCAGGGCGGCCGTCAGCAGGCCCATCACCAGCCCGGTCAGGCCGGCAAAAAGCGTCTCGGCGGCCAGCCGTCCCAGCAGGGACCGCAGGGCGCGCGCGGGACGCGTGGTCAGATAAGGGGCGAAAAGTAACCCGGTCAGGGCCCCCAGCATGGAAAATCCCAGAGTGTAGCCAGTAACATCGGCTGCGGTGGCGTTCGAAAAATTGTATCCCCAATAACCGGCTGCGCTGCCAAAAACAATCATGAAAACGATGCGCAAAATGAATTCTACGCTCATAAAAATACTCCTTTGGATTTAAAAGTGCGGAATAAGGACAAAATGAACAGGTTTCAGCATGATAGCACGCATGAAAGATAACGTCAATTACCAACGTCGAAGCTCTGATAATATTGTTATAATCCATCGGTACCATGGCCATCGACCGCTTCGGAAGAAAAATCACTTATTTGCGTATCAGCCTGACTGATCACTGCAATCTGCGCTGCGTGTACTGCATGCCCGAGGACATGACCTTCCGTCCGACCGCAGAGATGATGCAGGATGAAGAGGTATTTACGCTCACCCGCCTGTTTGCCAGCCTCGGGTTCACGAAAGTGCGCCTGACGGGCGGCGAACCGACTGTACGCGCCCACATCGTGGACATCGTGCGGGGAATCGCTTCCACCGAGGGCATAAAATCCGTTTCCATGACGACCAACGGAGTCCTGCTCTCGAAACTGGCTCAGCCCCTGGCGGAGGCGGGACTCCAACGGGTCAATGTCTCGATTGACACCCTCAACCCCGAGAAATTCCACCGCCTCACCCGTTGGGGCAAATTGCAGGATGTTTGGGATGGCATCCTGGCCGCCGAGCGAGCTGGATTGGCGCCCATCAAGCTCAACGCAGTGGTGGTGCGCGGCTACAACGAGGATGACGTGGTCGATCTGGCCCGCCTGACCCTCGACCACCCCTGGCAGATACGCTTCATCGAGATGATGCCCTTTGCAGGAGCCACCGATCTGCAGACCAGCCAGGTTGTCACCATGGCCGAAATTCAGGAACGCATCGAAGACTCGCTGGGCGACTTGCAAGTGGCCAATGACGGCAAACTGGACGGCGAGGCGCGTATCTTCCAACTACCGAAAGCTACAGGCAATGTGGGCTTCATCTCGTCGGTCACAGCGCCGTTCTGCGCTTCATGCAACCGCGCCCGCCTCACCTCAGACGGTCGCCTGCGCCTGTGCCTGCTGCGGGAAAAAGAGGTGGACCTGCTCACTCCACTGCGGGCGGGAGCCTCTCTCGAAGACCTGCGCCAGATCATCATCAGCGGCGTGTGGGACAAGCCCTGGGGCCACGGTCTGGCCGATGGCATCATCCCCCTCAACCGCGTGATGAGCGAAATCGGCGGCTGACGCCACATCCCAAACACAGGACGGACCATGTTCTCACCCAATGGCACCCAGGCCATTCTTTTCGACCTTGACGGCACCCTACGCCACACCCAACCCAACGGCGGCGAGGTTTTCGTCGAACAGGCCCGCGCACTCGGTCTGCGCATCAGCGAAGAAGACCGCCTGCTTGGCATCCGCTGGGAGCATTACTACTGGGCCAATTCCATCGATCTGCGCAAGGACTTCGCCACCTATCCAGAATCCGAGCCAGGCTTCTGGGTAAATTACAGCCGTCGACAACTGGTGGCGCTCGGCGCTCATCCCACACATGCCGCCGAACTTGCGCCGGTCCTGTCGGCGCACATGGACAAGAACTTCAAACCGCTGGGCGTGTTGGACGGCGATGCGTTCGAGGTGCTCACCCAACTCAAGGGAGCGGGATACAGGCTCGGGGTCGTATCGAACCGTGAGAAGCCCTTCCACGGCGATCTCGAAAGCCTGGGCATTCAATCCTTCTTTGACCTGTCGCTGGCAGCCGGCGAGGTGAAATCCTACAAACCCGACCCGGGCATCTTCCAGATTGCCCTCGGGCGGATGGGTATTCCCGCCGAAGCCGCCGTGTACGTGGGCGACAACTACTTTGCAGACGTGGTCGGGTCCCGCCGCGCCGGACTTCGGCCTGTGCTGTACGACCCGCGCGGAATCTTCCCCGATGCGGACTGCGAGGTGATCGAGTCCTTCGGAGAATTCCTGAACCTGTTGAAATGACCTTGCGAAGGGCCGACCCTTCGCAAGGTTTTTTACTCAAGGAGAGTATCATGGCCTGGGAACGAAAGATCATGCGCACGGTACGCGTGCGTAACTCGCAAGCCAGCGGCGTGCTGGCGCGCCTGCTGACCGCTATCTCGGACGAGGGCGGCAGCATCGGCAGCATTGAGATGCTAACCGAGACCTCGAAACACGTGGTCCGCGACATTACCATCTATGCCGAGGATCAGGCACACATGGATCGCATCCTCCAGGCAATCCAGGGCAACGAAGATTCACACGTCATCCAGGTGCGCGACGAGGTGCTGGAACTGCACGAGAAGGGCAAGATCGCCATCCGCTCGCGCTACCCCATCGACTCGATGACCACCCTGCGGCGCGTGTACACGCCGGGTGTGGCGGAGGTCTGCCGCAAGATCGCCGCGGACCCGTCGCTGGCCTGGGCCTACACGAGCATCAGCCACATGGTGGCCATCGTCACCGACGGGACGGCCGTGCTCGGCCTGGGTGACATCGGTCCACTGGCGGGCATGCCCGTCATGGAAGGCAAGGCCATGCTGATGGAAACGCTGGTGGGGCTTTCCGGCGTGCCGATCCTGCTCGACACCAAGGACACCGATGAAATCATCGCTGCGGTCAAGGCCATCGCACCGACCTTTGCTGCCATCCAATTGGAGGACATCTCGGCCCCGCGCTGCTTCGAGATCGAGAAACGGCTGCAGGAGGCGCTCGACATCCCCGTGATGCACGACGACCAGCACGGCACAGCCGTGGTTAGCACCGCCGCGCTGATGGTGGCCGCGCGCGAGACCGGCCGCGAATTGAGGAAGTCGGTCATCGGGCAGATCGGCCTGGGGGCGGCGGGCAATGCCATCGGTCAGATGTTGATGCGGCTGACGGGGAATCCCGTGTACGGGACCGACCTGAACGTCGAGGCGGTGAAACGCTTCGAGCGCCAGGGCGGACGCGGGTCCACTCTGCAGGAGATCATGGCCGAGTGCGACATCGTCATCGCCACCACGGGCGCGCCCGGGCTAATCAAGCCCGAGATGGTCCGCCCGGGGCAGATCATCCTGGCGCTCTCCAACCCCAACGCGGAGATCGATCCCGACCTGGCGCTGGAACGCGGCGCGGCCTTCGCCGCCGACGGGAAGTCCGTCAACAATGTACTGGGGTTCCCGGGCATCTTCCGCGGTGCCGTGGACGCTCATGCCCCGCGCATCACACACGAGATGTTGGTGGCCGCCGCCGAGACCATCGCCTCGATGACCCCGCCCGGCGAGCTGGTACCGAATCCGCTGGATAAGAAGGTCCATCATGCGGTGGCGCGCGCCGTGGCTGAGATGGCCTTCAAACAGGGCCTCGCCCGCGCGGATTATGTCCCCTACGTGGAAGAATAGACAGTTAACCGTAAACGACAAAGAAACGGCCTCTTCGCTTGAAGAGGCCGTTATGATTCTTATCGGTCGTAGGACCAGGTGGGTCGATGTCCGTTCTTGTGTAACACTTCCTTCAGCGTGGCACCGAGGCGGGTGATGCCCTCGCGGATGGTCTCCGGCGAGGAATACGAGAAGTTGAGGCGCATGGTGTTTTTCCCGCCGCCGTTGGGGTGGAAGGCTGCCCCGGGGACAAAAGCTACCTTACGGTCGATGGCAATCTTCAGTACCTCGGCTGCATCGATTTCCTCGGGCATGATACCCCACAGGAACATGCCGCCCTGCGGATGCGTCCAGCGCATTTCAGATGGGAACATCTCGTCCATCATCTCAAGCATCACGTCGCGGCGTTCCTTGTACGTGGCACGGATGGTCTTGACATGCTCGTCGAGGAATCCGCCCTTGGCGACCTCATAGGCCACAAATTGATTGAACGACGAAGTGTGCAGGTCGGCAGCCTGTTTGGTCATGACCAACTTCTTGATGACCTCCGGCGGGGCGATGACCCAGGCCAGGCGCAGGCCAGGCGCAAGCAACTTCGAGAAGGTGCTGAGATAAATCACATTGCCAGTGTATTCGCCATCGTGCTCGTCGCGGAACTGGCTGTCGAGCATCATCACCGAGGGGATGTGCTCGCCCTCGTAGCGTAACTGACCGTAGGGATCGTCCTCCACAATCGGGACCCCGTACTTGTCGGCCAGCTCGACCAGTTTCTTGCGGCGATCCAGGCTGAGGGTCGAACCAGACGGGTTCTGGAAGTTTGGCAGGACGTAGATGAACTTGGGCCCCACGCGCAAGGCAGCTTCCAATTCATCCACGATCATGCCGTTCTCGTCCGCACGGACCGAGATGTACTGTGCGCCGTAGGCGTTCCAGGCCTGGAGCGCGCCCAGATAGGTGGGCGACTCGACCACGATGTAATCCCCGCGATTAATGAACAACCGCCCGATGAAATCCAAGGCCTGCTGGGACCCCGAGGTGATGAGGATATTATCGGCGGAAACCTGCACGCTGTAGCGCGCGGTGTGGCGGGCAATCATCTCGCGCAGGGGACGATGGCCCTCGGTAGTGCTGTATTGCAAAGCCTGCGCTCCGTCCTTTTGCAGGACCGTGTTACAGGCCTCCTGAAATTCCTTGAGCGGGAACACTTCGGGGGCGGGCAGGCCGCCGGCGAAGGAGATGATGTCGGGCTGTTCGGTGAACTTCAGCAGTTCACGGATGACCGAGCTTCCCATTTTCTGCGTGCGGTGGGCGTAACGATACTCCCAGGGTGTTTGCATTCAATCTCCTTGGTATAAGAATGAAAAAAGCCTGACAGGTACGAAGTGACCCGTCAGGCTTGCTGACTCACGGCATCGAAATGCCTAAAAGGAGGAAACCAGGAACCAGAACGATCTCCATGGCTTCTTTATATTACCAAATTTTGAATTTTATGCAAACGACAAATGACCTATAAAAGCCATGCGGCTTGTCAGTTTTTACTTCAAACGGCCTCAGTCGCGAACTGGTTCAAGTTGACGGCCACCAGCGGCAGGGCCTCATCCACGTAGGTTTCCAGGGCGGGACGATTCTTGCTCGCGCTCCAGTAGGAGGCCAGCCCATAGATGGCCCAGGTGGCGGCTGTGGCGGGCATCTCCGCCGAAACGGGGATATTCATCTTGCGCAGCCAGACCAGCAGCAATTCGTAGACCTGTTCCTTGATCTGCTTTTCAACCAGCGGGGAGAACTGTTTTTGTGATTGCGCGCAACTGGTGTTGAGCTTTACCTGAAATTCACACACGGTCAGGATCAGCATGCGCAAATTCTCGGGCGTGTAATGACAGGCGTTCAGCACACGGCTCTCGATTTCCTGACGGAACTTTTGGCGGATGCTGTGGTCGAGCAGGGCATACTTGTCCTCGAAATGCGCGTAGAACGTGGCGCGGTTGATCTGAGCCTTCTCGGTCACATCCTGCACGGTGATGGTGTCGAAGTTTTTTTCGGCCAGCAGTTCATCAAAGGATCGTTCGATCAATTGTCGGGTACGACGCACGCGCGGATCCTGATCATTTAGTTTGGACAACATTTCTTCTCCTATGTTGCTTAGTCAACAAAAGTTTCGTTTTGGTGGTTGACCTGAGCTAACGGGTGCGGTCTAATATAGCAACATTTGTTGTTTATGCAACGAATGTATAAAATATATCACACGAAGGGTAGCAAGTCAAGGAGCCTCTCCAAAACCACCGCCCTTCAAGGAGATTTACATGACCACCCCTGAAATTGAACTGACCTCTTTTGCCCAGGCCGCCGCGGACGACCAGATCGAGCGCGCCGCCCAGGCCCTGACCGCCAACGGATTCGGCGTGCTGGTAGCCGCCAACGGCGCAGAAGCCAGCAAGCTGTTCTTCGACCACCTGCCCGAAGGTGCGCAAATCCATACCGGGGCCTCAGCCACGCTTGAGACGCTTGGCATCACGGAAATCATCGAAAAGTCGGGCCGCTTCAACGCTGTCCGCCCACAGATTTGGAAGATGGACCGTGCCACCCAGGCCGACGACATGCGCCGCCTCGGCGCTGCTCCCGATTACATGGCGGGCAGCGTCCACGCGGTGACCGAAGATGGGCACGTGCTCATCGCCTCGCGCAGCGGCAGCCAGCTCGGTCCGTACGTATTCGGCGCAGGCCACGTCATCTGGGTCGTCGGTGCCCAGAAGATCGTCCGTGATATGGCTGAAGGCATGCGCCGCGTGGAAGAGCACGTCTTCCCCCTGGAAGATGCACGCGCCCTGAAGACTTACGGTGTCCACAGCGATATTTCCAAACTGGTGATCTACAACCGCGAGCCTGTCCCAGGCCGCACCACCATCATCCTTGTCAAAGAAGAGTTGGGTTTCTAACCCGCTTCACCTTTCATAAATCAACCTATTCAGAAGGAGAAAATAAAATGAACGTAACCATTATCGGCGCTGGAAATATGGGACGCGGAATCGCCACCCGTCTGCTGAGCGGCGGTCACAGCGTGACCCTGATCGACCAGAACGAGGCACAAGCCACCGAGCTGGCCAAGCAGTTGCAGGCTTCCGCCAAGGGCGGAGCAACCATCGCCACCGCCCCTTCGGGCAGCGCGCTCAAGGACGAGGTTGTGGTGCTGGCCGTGTACTATCCCGTCGTGGCCGCCGTCATCGAGCAGTACGGCAAGCAGTTCGACGGCAAGGTGGTGGTCGACATCACCAACACCCTGAACGACACCTTCACCGAGCCGCGCTTCGACAACACCTCGGGTGCGGAGGAGATCGCCAAACTCCTGCCGAACTCGAAGGTGGTCAAAGCCTTCAACACCACCTTTGCGGGGACCCTCGTCAGCGGACAGGTGGCGGGGCAGCCGCTGGATGTGCTGATCGCGGGTGACGACTCGGCCGCCAAGGCCCTGGTCGCGGACCTGGCGCAGGCAGGCGGCATGCGTCCCGTGGACGTGGGTCCGCTGCGCCGCGCCCGCCAATTGGAAGGCGTGGGTTTCCTGCACATCACCTTGCAGGGCGCGCTCGGCACCAACTGGGGTAGCGCGGTCAAATTCATCAGCTAACCCAGGTAGTGACTTCTTGATTTCTTAACGCAAAATCGCCAAGACGCCGGGATACAATATTTTCTTCACGGCTCTGCACCTTTGTGTTAAATCAGTCAACATCGACTTGCGTGCAATAAAACAGCCCCCGTTTGTGACGGGGGCTGTCGTTCTTCATGCAGACTTACTTCTCCACTTTTACGTCGATGATACGGTCGAGGCGGAAACTGCGCTCGGCGTTGCGCAGGTGACAATATCCCATCAGGTAGATGTAATCGGCCAGGCCCATCACCTGTTTGGGCGTGACCCAGCGCTCCGAGCGCTCGCCGTCGCCGTCCACGTAGGTGATGTGGATGCGGTGTCCGCTGTAGATGGCTTCGCCCAATTCGGTCGGCAGTTGGATGCCGTCATTCGGCCAGACGGGCGAGTTATAGATGCCGATGTACTCGTCCAGCGGACGGTTCTCGGGTTTGAGCGCATCCATCATCTGGAAGAAGATAGCCCGCAGGGTCATGGCGTCGGCAAGGGCGCGATGTTCCTTCTCCTGCTTGACGTGCAGCGCATCGGCGATGGAGGCCAGGGTGTTCGACGGAAACTCGAACCAGGTCCGCGCGAGGTGCAGGGTGTCCACCAGGTTGGGGATCTGGACCTCCCGCCCGAGGCGGCGGAACTCGTTATCAAGGAATTGCAGGTCGAACTGGGCATTGTGACAGACCACCACCGCGTCCCGCAGGTGAGACTCCACCGACTCCGCCACCGCGGGGAACAGGGGCGCGGTGACCAGCTCACGGTCCGAGAGGCCGTTGGTGCTGGCGGCCCCGAAGGACAATTCCCGCTCGGGGTTGACCAACGTCTGATAGGTGGACTTGATCCGCCGCCCTTCGGTCAGGACGATCCCCACCTCACAGATACGGTCTCCAAACCAGGGCGAAAGGCCCGTCTTTTCCAGGTCGAAAAAGGCAAAGCGCGCATTGGCGAGATCAAACATGCGGCGATGTTACCCCGTTTTTCGACGGAGGGCAACCGCAAAGAAAAATCCGCCAGGTGTCTGGCGGATTAATTCGTCCTGAGCGGAGCCGCATGTTTTTCGCGGCGTAGTCGAAGGACAGATTATGACCAATCTTATCTCAGCAGCAGTCCGACCTTATCGGGATGGGTCGGGTTGGACATATCCACCATGACGGGTACCACGGCCCCGACCTGAATCTGCGAGAGGCGGATCATCGGGATGGTAGCCACCTTCTGGACCTGATACGGGGCCAGGTTCCCCACGCGGATTTCCAGCAGCATGCTGACGCGCGGATTGTTATTGATGAACATGCCCGTATCCTGCAAAGCCAGCACGGTGGCTTCTCCCTGCGTGCCGACGGACATGAGTTCCTGTGCGCGCTTCTGGTTGTTGCGCATGAGGATGAAGGGCACGGCAATGGAAGCGGCCACGATCACGAACGTACACAACAGTGAAATCACGACCAGGACAACCGTAAGAATCATGCTCGAACCGAATAAGAAATTGGGATTCATGAAAAGCTCCTCGTTTGGCGAATACACACAGTATAAGGATTCCCCCGCATCTGTCAGTAGTGCATTGTTCTTATCGCGTCACCAGCCGAACTCGTCGAAGCAGACACCGCTGGCATGGTTTTCGAGGGCACGCTTCACATAAGGGATGAGGTTTTCGGGCAGCGCGTCGAGCGGAGTCCAGCGCAGTTCGTCGCACTTGTCGGGCTCGGCGTTGACGGGTTCGCCCTCCCAGGCATGGACGTGGACAAAGAAGTCGATGCGCTCCTCGCCTTCGTTGCGATGCATCACACTGGAGAAGGTCAACGCCGCGAGGTCGATTTCCACCCCAACCTCCTCCCGCGCCTCACGGACGGCGGCCGCCAGGACCGTCTCGCCGCCATCCAGATGCCCGGCCGGGACACTGTACCAGCCGTCGCGGTAACCCGTGTTGAAGCGGCGCAGCAACAGAACCTTGTCGCCGCGAAAGAAGAAAAGATGGACAGTGGTTGGAAATTTTGCGCGCATGTTTTGATTATAAGCGCAAAAAAATCGGCTCCCACGCGGGGAGCCGATTGTCTATTCTATTGTTTGAACACTTTGCGGACTTTGGCGGCGATCTGCCGCTCGGTCATGCGATCTGCGGTCTCGACCGCTACGATGGGCGGGGCGGTCTTCTGGCGGGTGAGCCTCCGTTCCAATTCCAGTTTGGCCTCACCGGGGCCGAAGATGAACACGGAAGCCGCGTCGCGCAGGGAGGTGCTAATAGTCTCATAGTATTGGTTGAGTTTTTCGAGGAACTGCCTGTCCTTTCGATCTTCGGCGGGCAGGGGCTGCGTTCCGTTGGGATTCTTGGAGCGCACCTTCCTGTCCGTTTGAACGCGTTTGCTTGCCCCCGATACCAGCCGCCTGATCTGCTCCCCCTTTTCGTCGAGGATGACCATCACTGCCTGCTTGCGGTCGATCCAGATACCAATATGGTTTGCCATGGTTTCTCCTTTCTGGAATGGCTGCAGCTTGCACATTCAGTATACCGAGTCCATGACCAGAATTTCAATGGCAAAAAGGCAAGACTAAACAAACTGTTATGCTGCTCTCATCCGCAGTCCAAAAACGGGACGGAATCCGCATTTTCGCGTTGACTAAACGAAATCCCGCCCGCGAAAGATTAATTTCGGGGCGGGAAATTTTGGAGAAACTGTGATTTTTTTACGCAGAATCAGGCCGCAAAGTACTTGTCCCAGATGCGCTGCTTCTGCGCCTCGGGGATGAACGAGGCCTCGAAGGCGGTGCGATTGCAGGCGGCGATCTCGTCCATGCTCATGCCAAGCACCTCGTGCGCGATGCGGTACTCGTTGTTGACATTGGTCTCCAGCACCTCGGGGTCATCCGAGTTGATCGTGACGCGCACACCCAGGTCGAATAATTGTTTGAGCGGATGCTCTTCGATGGTCGGCACGGCATTGGTCAGGTAGTTGCTCCACGGGTTGACCTCGAGCGTGATTCCGTTTTCCCTGACCAGGTCCACGGCGCGCATGTCCTCGATGATGTGGATTCCATGCCCGATGCGGTCGGGCTGGACGGTCTGGATCGTGTCCACCACATAACGGGCGGGCGTGTCCTCGCCCGAATGGATCGTGACCTTCAAGCCTGCATCCCGCGCCTTGAGGATCGGTTTGGCGAAATCCTTGATCGGATATTGGGTCTCGCTGTCGGCCAGGTCCACGGCGACGAAATGTTCGCGGTGACGGATGGCCCAGTCCACGGTGCGGACGCACGAGTCCACGCCCATGCCGCGCGAGGTGATGACGATGTAGCCGATGGCCATGTCGAACTCGCGCTCGGCGCGTTCCCTGGCGCGCAACAGTCCGTCGAGACAGGCATCCCAATCCAGGTTATGACCGTGAAAGGCCCAATCGGGCGAGAAGCGCACCTCGAAGAGTTTGATGTTCTGGGCGGCGGCATCCTCGAATAATTCCCAGGCGATGCGCTCCACCACTTCAGGTGCGGTGATGCTTTTCTGGAAGATGCCGAAGGCCTCCAGCACCGTGTCCAGATTCTGCATCTGGTCATAGACCTTGACATGCTTGTCCAGTTCGGCGGCATCGTAGGTCGGCAGGCTCAGGCCGTACTGCTGTGCCACGTCGATGATGGTCCGGGTGCGGATGGCGCCTTCGAGGTGGATGTGCAGTTCGGTTTTGGGGAGGTCGTTATAGCGCGGGTCAAAGTTTTTCATGGGAACCTGCCGTGAAAAGATTTGCATTATTTTACTCCCAAGACGCATGGGTGCTGGAAACCTACCCATCTTCAAGACAACACTACCTGGTTTCTGTCGCTTATCCTACAAATGTCGCGCTTTGATGGTTGACGATGGGACACAAAAAATGTAAATTTCACACCAGCCATGTTGTCCATGATGTACCCCGAAAGGCTTTAGAAATGTCCACTCAAAAACAAATGCAAGTTCAAACTGAATTTTCCATCCATCCCGAGACCCGCATCGGCCATGTCGCGTTGAGCGTAGCCAGCCTCGATAACGAGATCGCCTTTTATCAGCAGGCGCTCGGCTTCGTATTGCGCCACCGCGAGGGGAATATCGCCACGCTCGGCTCGGAGCAGACCGGGATTCTGCGTCTGGTCGAGCAACCTGGGTATCGCCGCTATCGCCGCGTGACAGGACTGTATCACTTTGCCACGCTGTTCCCCAACCAGCGCGAACTGGCGCGCGCCATCGCCCGTCTGTTCGTCTTGAAATAGCCCAACGCG
>CALFXA010000258.1 GCA_937928015.1 uncultured Anaerolineales bacterium
AAACGCTGGCGTTTTTGTATTTAGCTTCCACCCGCTGGGCCTCCTGCTGACAGGAAATCAGCCCAAGGTGGAAGGGATGTGTCGATAGGATTTAATGGATGGAAGGAAAATTGACAATCTACTTCGACGATCCGTTTTGGGTCGCCGTGCTCGAACGGGAAGACGAGTCAGGCTATCAGGTGGCGCGCGTGGTGTTGGGCGGTGAGCCGAGCGAGGCCGAAGCCTACCAGTTCTTTCTCAAGAATTATGGCGCGTTTCAATTCAATGTGGTGCATGAGCCCGTGCGGCTGCCGAAAGCCAGGGTAAATTTCAAGCGGGCGCAGCGTCAGGCACGCAAGTCCATGCAGTTGCAGGGAGTGGGCACGCGCGCCCAGGAGGCCATGAAGGCCGAAATGGCCCAGCACAAGCAGGAGCGGCGCATGGTCCGCAAGGAGGAAAGAGAGCAGGAGGAACGGGAGCGTTTCCTCCTGCGGCAGGAGAGGAAGAAAGAGAAGCATCGTGGACACTAGATGGCGGAGGCGGATTCAAATCCGCCTCCGTTTGCGCTTCCCATTTCCGCGTTGTATACTTGTTCGATATACTTTTTAGGAGAGAATCATGCGCTTCAATTTCGACCAGGTCCCCAATCGCCGCAATCCCCAGCGCTCGAATAAGTGGAATTATTACTCGAAGGACGTCCTGCCCATGTGGGTGGCAGATATGGACTTTCCCGCGCCCAAGCCGATCCTTTCGACCCTGCACAAAGCCGTGGACCATGGTGTGCTCGGCTACGAGTTGCCGTCCCAAACCCTGAAGGAGACCGTCGCCGCCCGCATGGACAACCTGTATCGATGGAAGGTCAAGCCCGAGGCGGTGGTGGCGGTGACGGGCATCGTCAGCGGATTCTCGGTCGCCGCCCGTGCCTTTTGTACTCTGAAGAAAGGCGTGCTGATTCAGACGCCCGTCTACAACGAATTCCACGAAGTGAAAAATAATATCGGTATTCCCCAACTCGATGCGCCGTTGATCCAAAAAGTGACGGGTAACATCCTGAGTTACGAGATCGACTGGGATGTTTTCGAGAAGCGAGCCAGGAAGGCTGGCATGTTCCTGTTGTGTCATCCGCACAATCCGTTGGGACTGGTCTACTCGCGCAAGGACCTGCTGCGCATGGCTGAGATCTGTATCGCCAACGATGTGCTGATTGTCTCGGATGAGATCCATTCTGAGCTGATGCTCGACGATCACAAGCACACGCCGATGGCCAAGCTCTCGGCAGAGATTGCGAAGCACACCATCACGTTGGTCGCCCCGTCCAAGACCTTCAACGTTCCAGGTCTGTTTTGCGGCTTTGCCATCATCCCCAACAAAGACTTGCGCGACCGCTATGAAACCGAGGTGAATCACATGCGTCTGCACGTCAGCAGCATGGGATTGTTTGCCGCGCAGGCGGCCTTCTCGGGTCAATGCGATGGCTGGCTGGCGGACTTGCGTGAATACCTCTCTGCCAATCGTGACTTTTTAGTCAATTACGTGTCGGAGTATCTGCCCGAGGTGCGCGTCACCTTCCCTTCAGCCACATACCTGGCCTGGCTGGATTTCAGCCGCCTGGTGGAGGCGGGACGGATTCAGGGTTCGCCGTTCAAATTTTTCCTGGAGAAGGCCAAGGTGGCCTTCAGCGATGGGAAGATCTTCGGCGAGGGCTACGAGAATTTTATCCGCCTGAATTATGGCTGCTCGCGCGCGACGTTGGTGCAGGGGCTGGAGCGGGTGCGCAGGTCCCTGCGTTGAGCCCTACTCCACGCCGTAGATGATGACTCGATCCCTGCCCGAATCCTTGGCTTGATACAAAGCCTTGTCGGCCGCGTCCACCAGGGCTTCGCTGTCCAGTCCGTGCTTGGGGAAGCAGGCCAACCCGATGGAGATGGTGGCCGTGCGGGCATATTCGGGCAGGGACGTATTGATTTCCTGAAAGGCCAGACGCCATTCTTCGGCGCGCTTGTGGGCGGCCTCCAGGGTGGCGCCTGGCATGATGACCACGAATTCCTCGCCGCCGTAGCGGCAGGCCGCGTCCCCAGCGCGAGTGGTATTGGTCAACATGCGCCCAAGGGCCTGCAACACGAGGTCCCCAGCCTTGTGACCGTGGCGGTCGTTGAAATCCTTGAAGTGGTCCACGTCGATCATGGCCAGACACAGGGCGCTCTTTTCGCGCGTTGCACGGGCCACCTCCCGCTCAAGGGTCTCTTCCAGATAGCGGCGATTGAACAACCCCGTCAACGAATCGCGGATGGCCTGTTCTCCCAATTTGACCTGTAAGGCTTCGATCTCCTGCACATGGACCTTGAGCCGTTGATGCGCTTCGCGCAGGTTGTTCTCGATCCGCTTGCGATCAGTGATGTCCTGCTTGACAGCGATGAAGTGGGTGATGCCGCCTTCCGCATCGCGCACAGGGGCGATGCTCATCTCTTCGATGTACAGATGTCCCTGCTTATGGCGGTTGACGATCTCCCCGTGCCAGGTCTCACCTGCCAGAATGACCTGCCACAGAGACTGGTAGAAGAGATCGTCTTGCAGGCCTGATTTCAAGATGGACAGTTTCTGCCCAACAATCTCCTCGAACTCATAGCCTGTGATCTTCGTGAAGGCCGGGTTGACCCATAAACAGGTTCCCGTTGTGTCAGTAATGACGATGGCATTGGCGGCCGCGTCGAGGGCGGCGCCTTGCAGGCGCAATTGATTGCCCACTTGTTTGCGTGGGGTGATGTTTCGTCCCATCGCCATCCGTCCCTCGATGCGCCCGCGGCGGTCGCGCAGGGGTAGGATGGTCAGGTCGAGATATTCGGGGGAGTTTCCAGGCAGGTAGACCTCCTTGTGGGTCTCTTCCGCGTGGATGTATTCCTCCACCAGGCTGGGCCAGGACTTGAACACGGATCGCGCATCCCGTCCGATGATCTCTTCCCTGGGAGCCTTCAGCCAGTCCTGGCCCGTCGCGTTGATGTCCACCACCCGATCTTGCGTATCGAGCACCACCACCAGTTCGGGGATATTGTCGAACACGGCCGCGCGCGCCACAGGGATCAGGTCGAACAGGCGGAACCCGAAGACGCCGATGCTGTACACCAATCCGCTCAGGGTAAAAGCCACGGGGGTGGGATCAAAGAGAATCTGGGTCTGTGGGAAGATCAGTGGCGCGAGCAGGTAATAAAGATTTGCAAACCATGGAATGGAGACACCCACCAGGATGATCGTCACATGGCCGCGGTACAGATCGGGCTGGGCCAGGGAACTGCGCACCAGGAGGATCGTCCCCGCGATCATCAGGAGATATGAATACCCCATCTGCACCCAGTACCAAAAGCCGCGTTCGATGAGGAGCGGGCCGAACGGCAGGGAGAGCGGGGTCAGGGCCGTGTAGTAAAAGCGGGGCCACAATCCGAAGGCGAACCAGGCCAGGGTCAGGGTGGGGATGGCAAACAGCAGGGGCAGCTTCCAGGCTGGGAACCACTTTTGCAAGGTGAAGTCGGCTGCAAAGAGGAACCAGAGCGGGCCAAGAAACACGATCCCCAGGTTTTCCAAAATCAACCACAGCGTCTTTCCTCCCAGAGTGGGTGTGGTGATCTCGAGGCCGTAAAAGATCGAAAAGATACCCGCAGCCAGCATCAACACGGCGAAGGCGGCCTGCCCGGGGCGCTGCCTGCGCATCCATGAATAGGCGGACAACGACAAGGCGATCAGCCCATTGATCACCAACAGCAGAGCAAGCAGGGTCCAGCCTTCGTTCATGAATTCATTATATGCCATGATGCGAGAATGCCGACGATTATATTTGAAGTGGGACTTATATTTATCATGGGTGCTACGGGAAATTAATCACCTGTATGTAGTGTCGGTTCGAGGTATAATCAAATTGTCAGACAACTTTGCAAGGAGAATTCTTTCATGACTACGATTGACCTGACTGTCCAAAAGGATCGCCGCGCCCGCGCCATTCAACGCGCCAAAGAGCGCAACATCATCATTCCCACCTATGCTCAAATGAAAGACCCCTCGAAGATTCCCGCCAAAGTCAAAGAGGAATTGAAGAGCATCGGCCTGTGGGACATCCACCCCCGCAACCTGTTCCGCATCAACTGGCATAATCAACCCCTTGCTTCGGGCGGGACCTACGGCGGGGTCAACTTCCTTGAGCTGCCCTCCTCGCTGACGGGTGTCAAGGCGCGCATCTTCGTGCTAGTCGGCAAATGGTTCCCGACGGGCGCGCACAAGGTTGGTGCCGCCTTCTCGTGCCTGGTCCCGCGTCTGGTCACGGGACAGTTCGACCCGACCACCCAGAAGGCCGTTTGGCCTTCGACGGGCAACTATTGCCGCGGCGGCGCCTACGACTCGGCCCTGTTGGCCTGTGAGTCCATCGCGATCCTGCCCGAGGGCATGTCGAAGGAGCGCTTCGAGTGGCTGTCCAAGGTGGCGGGGGAGACCATCAAGACGCCTGGTTCCGAATCCAATGTGAAGGAAATCTTCGACAAATGCTGGGAGTTGCGCAAGTCTGGTCAGGACCTGATGATCTTCAACCAGTTCGACGAGTTTGGCAACTACCTGTGGCACTACACCGTCACGGGCCGCGCCATGGCCGAGGTGCTGGAGCAGGTCATGGGCCCGAACGATCACTTCCGCGGGATGGCCTCGGCGACGGGGTCGGCGGGGACCATCGCCAGCGGTGACTACCTCAAGCAGCTCTTCCCCGATAGCAAGATCGTGGCCAGCGAAGCATTGCAGTGCCCGACCCTGCTCGAAAATGGATTCGGCGCGCACCGCATCGAAGGCATTGGCGACAAGCACGTGCCGTGGGTCCACAACACCAAGAACACCGACGTGGTGGTCGCCATCGACGACCAGGCCGTGGTCAACATTGCGCGCCTGTTCAACGAAGAGAATGGCCGCGCCTACCTGGTCAAGAAGGGCGTTCCTGAAGCCATTGTCAACCAGCTGGACCTGTTGGGTTTCTCGGGTATCTCGAACGTGCTCAGCGCCATCAAGACCGCCAAGTATTACGAGATGGGCGAGAACGACATCATGTTCACCGTCCTGACCGACTCGATGGATCTGTATCGCTCGCGCATCCACGAGATGCATCAGGAATATGGTCAATACACCGAAGCAGATGCCGCCGCCGACTTTGCCCGTTATCTGCACGGCCAGTCCACGGACAACATGCTGGAACTGCGCTACACCGACCGCCGCCGCGTGCACAACCTCAAGTATTACACCTGGGTTGAGCAGCAGGGCAAGACCTATCAGGAAATTCAGGACCAGTGGTATCAGCCCAACTACTGGACCGACGTCCAGAAACAGGCCGACGAGATCGACGAGTTGATCGTCGAGTTCAACAAGGAAGTTGGCTTGAGCTAAGCAGACGAAAAGAGACAGTCATCCTCAAGGTGACTGTCTCTTTTTTTATTCCACGTTGCAACCTTGGATGGCTGTCTTGTAAATTGTCCGCAACAGCGACGCCTCGTCCCAGGTATCCTGGCCTAGCTCCCAGATCATGATTCCGCCGTAGCCCTCCTCGCGGACGAGGCAGGTCTTGAGACCGATGGTGCCGACGTTGTTGAAATAGATACCATCCACTTCGTCGGCTGAGATCGGCAGAGTATGCTGAGACAGGATTTCCTGATAGGAATAGGCCGTGTGCGGCTCGGCGATGGTTCGACCGTAGAAAGGCACACCCAGCAGCAGTTGTTTCTTGGGGAGGTCATTGATCGTGAAGGTGTTCAAATCCTCCACGGCGGTGTTGTAGGTGGAGTGATAATTTCCGTGGTCGTACGACATGACGTGGATGCGGTCCACGACGGCGAAGCGCGAGAGGTCCATCGTGGAGGCATTGTCCGCGCTGAGCGCCACACTGACGGTCAGCCCGTGCTCGGTGAAGGCCTCTTTGACCTCGGTCAGCAGGGCGATGTAATTTTCGAATTCATCGTCGTTTTGTGGAAACTCCCAGTCGAAGTCCACACCGTTGAGTTGATGATCCTGGGCGAAGGCGAGCAGGTTCTCGACGAAGTGGGCGCGGACCTGTGGGCTGGCCGTCATGGAGGCGAAGCCCGCCGACCGATCCCACCCGCCGACGGTGAGATGCAGTCGCGTGCCATATTCCGCTTTCATGGCCCGTAGCGCTCGCCAGGTGTCTTCGCTCAGGCGTGAGGCGTCGAGCGTTCCGTCGGGGCGCGGGTCGGCGGAGAAGTAGACAAGGTCCGTCAGGCATTTTCCCCACTCGAGATTCAAGGCCCGATATTCGGGCAGGTAGCCGAGGATGATGAAGCCTTTGGGCAATGTCCCTTCGCATGGACCCTCGGGCATAGCGGTGACGGGATTCGGCGTGGATGTGGGGCCAACCGTCAAAACGGGGACAGGCGAAGACGGGCTGGACGGGGTGGGGGTGCTTGTCATCGTGCAGGCCGTTAACAGAATCATGATCCAGAGGATGGTTGCGTGTCTCATATCCGACATTATAATAACATCATGCTCCGTCCAACCGACCTGATCCTGGTTTGTCTGTTGCCTTCGCCGCGCGACCTGGAATTGGCGCGGTTGCTGGGTTGGTACCGCATTCCATTGCGGACCGCCCCGAAAGTCGTCGCCGTCGATTACCTGGCCTTCTACCAGACCTCCGCCTTTGGCGAGCGCGGCGGACAGGTGGAATACGTGGCTCCTGTGCGCGGACATGAACTGACCACGCGCGGCGAGTTGTTGCGCGATGAAGCCGACCATCCGCGCGCGCGCGAGGAGTATTACAAGATTCAGTTGGGCACGTTGGAGAAACTGCCTCAGCCGATCCGTGCCGACAAGTGGAAGCGACTAACCTTCCTGTATTCGACGGGGGAATATCTGCTCAACGCGAAGACGCTGAACGATCTGGTGGTGGCGGGCGAGGAGCGCCTGCTCCTGTGGCAATCTCTGCGCGAGCGTGCCGAACACGAACAGCTTTACAAAGTGGACCTGCCCGAAGCGGATATCCCGCCTGAGGTGTTGATGGCGTTACTGGGGATCAAGGAAGAAAAGGCGGGCTACGACCCGTCGAGCTATGATTGATGATGACTATTGAAATGTGGTTTGTCGCGGCTGTCATTCTCCTGCCCTTGTTGCTGGTCTTGTTGGGCCGTTGGCGGGTGGACCTGGCGGCGTTGTTCATGATCGTGGCGCTCGGGCTGGGACAATTCCTCGGCCTGAACGTGTTGAGCGATTCGCACACGTCCGCGGATGTGCTGCTGGCCATCTCGGGACTCAGCCAACCCGTGGTGACCACACTGGTGGGCCTGTTCATCCTGACGCAGACGCTTTCGGCCAACGGCGTAATGCTGTGGTTGGGTCAGCGCCTGGCAGGCATGGGCGCGGATTCCGAGTCGCGGCTGGCTTTTTTGTTCACCTCCATTTCGGCGATGTTGTCGCTGCTGATGAACAACGTGGCGGTGGGAGCCCTGTTGCTGCCGAGCGCCATGCAGGTCTCGCGCAAGGCGCGTGTCCGCCCGAGTCGCCTGTTGATGCTGATCGCCTTCGGCACTGCCCTGGGAGGCATGGCCACGTACTTCACCACGGCCAACATCGTGCTCAGTAATCTGTTGGCGGTGGCAAAGCCGCCGCAGGCTCCGCTGGGAGTCTTGTCGTTTGCCTCGGTGGGTGGGTTGGTGGCCGTGGCGGGCATTGCCTACCTGACCTTCATCGGGCGGCGTCTGTTGCCCAATCGCGACCCTGGTCCCGAGCAGGCCATCGCGCGGCGCGGTAGCGACGAACTGGAGACTCTCTATGCGTTGGGAGAACGCTTGTGGGAGGCGCGTCTCTCGTCGACCTGCCAGCTTTCGGGGCGGACCCTGAAGCAGGCCCGCATCGGTGAGCGCTTTGGGCTGGCGGTCATCGCCATCTGGCGCGGACGGCAGGCCATCTTCTCTCCCGACGCCGACGAGCGCCTACAGGATGGGGACATGCTGCTCATCGTGGGCCGTGAGGAGCGCGTGACGCAGTTGAAGAAACTTGGCTTCGAGGTTGGGCGCGAGACGCAGACCATCAGCCAGTTCGAGGTGACCCTGGTCGAATTGATCCTCGCGCCGCATTCCGCTTATGCGGGCAAGACCGTCAAAGAGATGAACTTCCGCCGCAAATACGGATTCACCGCGGTGGCTGTCTTGCGGCACGGACGCAGTTACCGCACCGACGTGGGCGACATCCAGCTTGAGTTGGGTGATTCGCTCCTGATGATCGGCCCGCAGGCGCGCGTCCGAGATTTACGCATCAACCCCGATATCATCCCGCTCGAAACGGAACCCGTCTATCGCGCCGTCCCGCGCCGCCGCGCAGTCATCAGCATTTTGATCTTCCTGACGGCTATTGCTTTTGCCCTGTTGGGTGTGCCCGTCTACCTCTCGATTCTGGCGGCGGCAGTATTGGTGCTGTTGCTCGGCTTCCTGCCCATGCAGGAGGCTTATCGCTCGGTCGAGTGGCAGGTGATCTTCTTCATTGCGGGCATGTACGCCGCCAGCCTGGGCATGGTCCACACGGGGCTGGCCGACCTGGTGGGACGCAGCGTTCTGGCGGCGGTTGGGCATCCCAGCCCGCTGGGGTTGTCGGCGTCGGTCTTCCTGCTGGCGGCTGGTCTGACGCAATTCATGGGCAGCCAGGCCACGGCCTTCGTGGTCGGGCCGATTGTCATCAGTGCGGCCATTCACCTCGGGGTGAATCCGCAGGCGATTGCCATCTCCACGGCCTTGGGTTGCTCGGCTTCATTCCTCACGCCCATCTCGCACCCTGTCAATGTCATCATGATGGGCCCTGGCAATTATCGCGCGGGCGACTTTCTGCGCGTGGGCCTGGGGCTGATGTTGATCGTGTTTCTGGCCATGCTGGCTGGGATGGTATTATTCTGGAGACTCTAGGAGACCTATGAAAACGATCATCAAGAACGGGACTCTCGTCACGGCTTCGGATACCTTCAAAGCGGATATCCTGATCGAGGGCGAGACCATTGTCCAGATCGGCACTTCGGCTACGCTCAGTGCGGACCTCGAACCTGGCTCTGCTAAAGTGGTGGATGCAGCGGGTAAGCTGATCCTGCCGGGCGGCATCGACCCGCACGTCCACCTCGACCTGCCCATGTTCGGCACCGTCTCGTCCGACGATCATTATACGGGCCACAAGGCGGCGGCCTTTGGTGGTACCACCACCGTCATGGATTTTGTCGTTCAGGAAGAGAAGGGCTTCCAATATTCAGTCGATGTGTGGATGGAGATGGCGCAGAAAGCCGCCATCGACTATTCGTTCCATATGAACCTGACGCACTTCGACGACCAGATCGCCAAAGAAATCCCGTCATTGGTTGCTATGGGTATTACCACCCTCAAGGTATTCACTGCCTACAATGGCCGTCTGCGTTTGGACGACGGCGGCATCTTCCGCGCATTGCGCGTCGCCAAAGACAACGGCATGCTGGTCATGGCGCACTGCGAGAACGGCGATGTGATCGACACGCTCATCCCCGAAGCACTTGCGGCGGGTCATACCACGCCTGAATGGCACGCGCTGACTCGCCCAGGCTGGGGCGCGGTCGAGGCAACCCTGCGGATGGCGGCCATGGCCGAGACAGCGGATGCGCCCGTCTACATCGTCCACATGAACATGGCGGGCGAAGTGGATATACTCAAGTACGCGCGTGAACGCGGCGTGCCTGTCATGGGCGAGACCTGCCCGCCGTACCTGTTCTTCTCGGTGGACGACCTGCGCCGCCCCGATGGCGCCAAGTGGATCTGTTCGCCGCCGATGCGCTCGAAGGCCGACAACGCCCGCATTTGGGAGGGACTCTCCGAGGGCGTCTTGCAAACTATCGGCACGGACCACTGTCCCTTCTTCTTTGATGGGACCAGGCCCATCGTCTATGAGGGGCAGCCGATCGCCATCCCAGGCAAGGAATTGGGCAAAGATGACTTTACCAAGATTCCCAATGGCCTGCCAGGCATCCAGGATCGTATGCCCGTTCTGTGGACTCACGGTGTGCGCACGGGCCGCATTACGCCCAATCAGTTCGTGGCGTACATGAGCACCAACCCCGCCAAGATTTTTGGCCTGTACCCGCGCAAAGGCGCGCTCGTCCCTGGCGCCGATGCGGACATCATCATCTGGGACCCCGAGAAGCAGGTCAAATACGGCGTGGCCATGTCGCACCAGCGCACCGACTACAATCTGTACGAAGGCTGGGATCTGGTTGGCTATCCTGAGAAGGTCTTCCTGCGTGGGCAGATGATCGTCGACGGCGACCAATGGCTTGGCAAGCGCGGTGGCGGTCAGTTCCTCAAGCGCGGCCAGGGCCAGGTAATATAGCGATAGTCGACTATCGAGATTCTTTGGCGTTGGTAGTTGGTAAAGTAATTGCTCCTGCCGCCAAAACCAATCCGCTTACCACAATCTGGACAAGGCTTCTGGCAACCGTAAATCCATACTCACCGAGCGTTTTTTTCTCAATAAAATGCTGAACCTCCTTCCCGTTGAAGCATTCAAACGGTACACAGCCGTTACACACTCCTGCCATAGCAGAGACCCCGGATGGGGCCTTCTGTCCTGAAACAGATGCAGCAATCGAATTGAACGGCAGTATGGACTGTTGTATAATGTTCATTTCCTTTTTATGAGGTAGATAAGCGCTCCGGCACCGATTATCAGGCCAGTCGTGATAAGAAGTTTGTTTGTGTTTTGCTTTTTAATGTCATCTTCAGTCTGTATTTCCGCCTGATAGTCCGGATAATTTTTACCTGTTTCCGTGCTTTGTTTTTTTCCAAATGCGTCATAAACAACATTCAGGATTACGTCTGCAACCGGAAATACCTGCTTAAAGTCAAAGGTTCCGGCCATTTATCTCTCATG
>CALFXA010000259.1 GCA_937928015.1 uncultured Anaerolineales bacterium
CGAAAAGGGTGGATTATAATTTGTTCAGTGTGTTCTAACTCACGGTCATCTGCAATCCTAATAATTTCGATTTTCATGCATGCGGTTCATCCACTTTTAGAAAGCAAGGGAGTCTCAAATGTTAATACCTTTGGTTTGCACTCAATGCAGCGGGAAACTGGAAATTAATAAATCTCAGGTAATTGAGTCCCATGATACGGTCATCGTATTAGATAACCAAACATTTAAATGCCCCCATTGCGGCATGGAGTATTTACCAGGAGAGAAAATTAAACACTTCCCCCACAAGCCTGTCATTTCGATAGGCGGGAGCGTTACCGGTTCGACCATCATTGTCGGAAACGGGCTTGTTGTCAACAACAATCCTGATTCAGCGAGTCCCAAAGAAACTCAAGAAACAAATCAACATCATTCTGTAAATCCCCAACCAGTAATAAAGACAGAAGAACACAAATCGTCGAAAAAATGGTGGCAGTTTTGGAAAAATTGAATAGCTCCTAATATTTGGCATAATAAAACGTCCATCTAATTACGTGACCGCTTGTAGGATATGCAGCTTCAGGATTTTTCGTCCCTGTCCTGATAGTAAGGGGAAAATCTCTTGCCATAAATTTAAATCACCTGTATGCTTGTGACATGACTACTCTTTCCTTTCCCAAGGATTTCATCTGGGGCGTGGCCGCGTCGGCCTATCAAATCGAAGGTGCGTGGAATGAAGATGGGCGCGGCGTCTCAATTTGGGACACCTTCAGCCACCTCCCTGGCAAGGTGGCGAACAGCGAAAATGGTGATGTCGCCGCCGACCATTATCACCGCTGGAAGGAAGACGCAGCCCTGATGTCCCAATTGGGTGTCAAGGCGTATCGTTTCTCCACGGCCTGGCCGCGCATCCTGCCAGAAGGCAAAGGGCGAGTCAACCAGAAAGGGCTGGACTTCTACGACCGTCTGGTGGATGAACTGCTCAGACGCGGAATCGAACCCTATGTGTGTCTCTTCCACTGGGACCTGCCACAGCCGTTGCAAGACCAGGGCGGCTGGCCCAACCGCGAGACGTCCGTACATTTTGCCGAGTACGCCCGCGTGACGGCGGAACGATTGGGGGACCGAGTCAAAACCTGGTTCACGCATAACGAGCCGTGGGTGGCAGCCTTCGTAGGGCATCTCTTTGGCGAACACGCGCCAGGCAAAAAGGACCTGGGCGCGGCAGTCAAGGCCATGCATCACCTACTGCTCTCGCACGGGCTGGCCACGGATGCGATCCGTGCAGCGGCCAAAGGCCCCGTCAAGATCGGCATCACGCTCAACTTGAATCCCGTCCACCCTGCCACAGATTCGAAGAAGGACCTTGAAGCCGCCCAACGCGTGGACCTGTTCACGAACCGTATCGTGCTCGATCCGCTGCTGAAAGGCACGACGCCGCTTCAAGATTCGGCGCTCACCAAAATTCTGACGGCGCGACTCATCCAGGACGGCGATCTGCAGAAGATCCGCCAGCTCGATCTATTGGGCATCAACTACTACTCGCGCTCCGTGATGAAACACTCGAACAGCCTGCCCGTGGTCAACGCGGAACAGGTCCAGCCTGATGGAAACGAATACTCTGGCATGTGGGAAATTTACCCCGAAGGCATGGTTGAGACCCTCAAGATGGTTTGGGATTATCAGCCCGCCTGCGAACTGATGGTCACCGAAAATGGCATCCCAGTACCCGACGGCGTGGATTTGGATGGACGCGTGCGCGATGAGCGCCGCATCCGTTATTTACAGAGCCATATCGCGCAAGTGCACCGCGCCATTGAAGACGGTATCCCCATCAAAGGATATTTCCACTGGTCCCTGCTGGATAATTTCGAGTGGGCGCTGGGATATGGTCAGCGCTTCGGGCTGGTGTATGTGGATTGGAAGACTCAGAAGCGCATCATCAAGGATAGTGGTCACTGGTTTGCGAAGGTAATTCAAGAGAATGGGACAATAGAAGCCTAGAGAACGAGGTCCTTCACTTCCTGTGGTCGCTCAGAACGACACAACAATACACAATGGAAAACATCGAACATGACTGAAACTTCCATCATCTGTCCCGCCTGTGGCGGACCGAATGAGCCGCTGCCAGGCGCGGTCCGCATGGCGTGTACGTTTTGCGGCACGAATTTGAACATTCCTGAAGAGTTACGAGTGAAGGCAACCAGGGTCACGGAAACACCGAAAGCCAAACCCGTTACTATGTCCTCACAAGTCGATGCCCCCGACCTGCTACGTAAGGCCCAGCCCATCGCCATTGGTGCGTGGAATGCCTACGCATGGTGGAAGTGGCTGCGGCGCTTGCTGCCAGGCTGTTTGATCGCGCTAGTGGTGCTATGCCTGGCATGTGCGGCATTGGGCGGGTTGCCCTTTTTACTCAGGCTGTTTCGATAAATTGAAAAGGTTTAACGGAGATAGACAGTGATGAGTTGATAAAAATATCTCCGTTCATCATTCGGTGAATTTTCCGCCGCTTGACCACAAGGTAACCATGAAAAGAATCGTCGTTCTGTTGCTGCTATTCATCACCCTCTTCTCCATCTTCCAGCCAGTTCATGCGGATGGGAATCTGCGCGTCTATTACGCAGGGTCCGAGGGCAGCGTGAAGACCGCGTTGGAACTCGCAAAGTTCGAGCTGGTGACGGACCCCACCCTGGCGGACGTGTTCGTGCTGAACGGGGAAATTCCCGCCGACGAAACGGTCACAGCCCGCACCCAAAGTGGAGAAGCGGGACTGGTGCTGATCTTCGGCCCGAGCCTGAGCGAAGCGCAGGTCAGCGGACTGCTGGGGATTCCGCTCACGCTGACACCCCGCGATGACGCCGTCAGCATCACGTCGATTGCGCTGGACGATCCGCTGGTGACCGAGGTCATCTGGAACGGGGCGCCGCAAGTGCGAGAACGCTTCGAGGTGCAGACTCCGCTGTCATCCGTTCAGCCGCTGGTGACGGCTTACGAGAACGGCGAATGGATTTTGTGGCAGGCGCGGCCGAACGCGTACGTGGTCAACACCTTTCTGGATGACGCCAATCCGCAGATTCAGGAATGGGCCTATTACAACTACCTGATCTATCACCTCGTGGAGCGCGCTGCAGGGCGGACCCCACTTCCGTTCGCGGAGTATCCCGCCTCGCCCGTTCCACACACCACGGAACGCAACATCTTGTTCGCGGTGATCGGGCTGATGATCGTCACTTCGTTCGGGGCCTTCTTCTGGGTACGGCGCTATAGCCAGAATCACCCCGAGGCGTTGGACCAGATCGTCTCGGACCGAACCAGTTTCGAGGTCCGAGAGGAATCGACAGGCTGGGAAGAGGTCGGTTTCCATCGTCCACTTTCGGGCTTTTTGGTGGCGCTCTCCACGGGCGTCATCCTCTTCATCCCGCTCATTATCTACCAGAATTTGATTCTGCCATCTTTCATCCTACCCTCGGCACAGGCCCTGGGAATTTGGGGGCGTGTGACGCAGTTCTTCAACCTGGCCTGGTTCTTCTTCGACATGGGCACAAGTGTGGCGTTCGTCAAATACATGTCGCAGTATCGCGTGAACGACCCGCAGCGCGGCATCAAGTTCGGACAGGTGTTCGTGTGGTGGCAGTTGCTCTCGGGCGCCGTACAGGTGGCATTGGTG
The DNA here is from genome assembly GCA_937928015.1 of uncultured Anaerolineales bacterium. Taxonomy (GTDB): domain Bacteria; phylum Chloroflexota; class Anaerolineae; order Anaerolineales; family Villigracilaceae; genus JACPVF01. The sequence continues at coordinate 3,650 of CALFXA010000259.1, forward strand.
GTGGCGCTGGCGGCGACGGTCGCGCCGCGCTCGGCGTATGCGCTGTACGCGTGGAGCGTGGTGATCCATGCCTTCATCCAGATCCCTGGTTTTTACCGCGTATTCCTGTACGCGTTCTCGGGATTCCAACGCAACGATTACGCGCGTTACCTCGACGTGGGCTTGAACGTGTTGCTGCCGATGCTCGTCCAGCCGATCTTTGTGACCATTGCGTATGCGTGGGGCAAGTCTCATCCCGCCTTCGGCGGCGCGATGGGCGGACTGCTCGGGATGGGTGTAGCCGCCTACGCTGCCGAGTTGATCACCTTCCTGCTCGGATTGTGGCTGTATGGCCGCATCGGATTCAACGCGCGGGTACTGTTCCTGGCACACTTCGATTGGGACATCGTCAAGGCCAGTTTCCGTTTTGGCGTGTTCGAGATGCTGGGTTCGGCAGCCTGGTCGTTCGGGCAGGCCGCCGAGGTATGGATTACGCAAGCGCGGCTGATCAATTACGCCGAGATCTGGGGCAACTGGGTATTGGCACAAAACTTCGTGTTTGCCTTCAACGTAGTCAGCACCCTCACCGACGGGACGATGGCTTCCATCTCGGAGGCCATCTCGCACGGGTGGAAAATCCTCAGCCAGTATTACACGGTGATGATCTACAAATGGGGCGGAATGATCTCAGCCTTTCTGGCGGCGGTGCTGCTGGCAGTCGGTCCGCGTTTTATTCTGGGCGCATCAGGCGTGGAATTTTCGCGGGCGGCGGTCTATGCCGTGCCGCTGTTGATCTGGGGCGCTGTGCAATACCCCTCATGGGTCGGCGACCAGGTCCAACTCGGCTCGAACAAACCGTACATCAAGTCGATGCTGGTGATCGGCGAGCAGATCATCCGCGTGGTGCTGGCTTGGATTCTGCTGGAACGCTATCAGGTCACGGCCTTGGTCATCGCCTATTTCGTCGGCCTGCTGACCAAGGACTTCGTCGCTTATTTCATCAACAACAAATACTGCTTCCCACAAAAATTCTACTTCTGGCAATCGATTGCCGCGCCGCTGCTGGCCGCAGGCATCCACTATTGGCTGCTGGACCGCCTCTCCGCGCTGATCTGGCAGGGCGACCAACTCACCAGCATCGCCATCTTCTTCGTCGGCATCCTGCCCAGCCTGGCGCTGTACATGTTCCTGTATGGATGGGTCGGCGGCTGGGATGACGCCACCCTGGATGAGTTCCGCACCGCGACCACCATGACGGGTCCGCTGCGCGGCGTGGTCGCCTGGCTGATGCTCAAACCGACCGCCCTGGGCTCGAAGTTGAGCCCGCTGAGCAATCGCTTCCCCATCTCGATCCGCCCCGCCGCGATGGAAGAAGCACGAGGGCTGACAGAGGAAAGGGTCAAGTTATAGCAAAATCGGCCATTGAGGCAAACGCTCCGTTCGTGGGAACGGAGCGTTTGTGGTTTATATCTTGATCTTGATGAACAGCCGCCCCCTGGCCGTGGATGCAATATCCTGCGGATTGGGCTCGCCATTCTCCATGCGGATTTTCATCGGCTTGGCCGCCTGGGGAACGTGACGCAGGTACTCATACATCCTGGCCTCCACCGACTTTTCATCCAAATCGACGTCGGCAAATCCCTGCACAGGCTTGCGCTTCAGGAGCAGATTCACCGTCGCGCCGCCCTGCAGATTCTTCCACCAAGTTCGATCACGGCTGGTGATCACCCACAGGAAATCGCCTTCCTCATAATAACCGACAGGGGTGGTATATTTCTTCCCCGTTTTTCGGCCTGTGATGGTGATCAACATCATGCCATTGCTCAACATGCCATGCAACGGCGAACGCAACACCCAGGTCATGAAATCATTCCCGTTCATTCGAAAATTCCTTTCCTGTAAGAAGATATTCTTATGTAATGATCTGTCTATCCTGCGCAGACAAATTGATCGGTTTGTAAATAAATATCAAGGCAATCGCCCAGACCATGACCAGCGTGCTCAAAACGGCCGCCGCCAATCCATCCCCCGCAGCAGAGGCGGTGATGAAATTGAAAGTAGCATGCCACAGGACGACGGTCAACAAGCGGCCGCCCGTGCTGTTGTAGAGCCAGGTGAATAGAATGGCACCGCTCATCAGCCCGAGGAACCAACCTATTGCGATGGCGGGCTCGAACAGATAGAAGAAAAATGGCAGATGCCAGAAGGCCCACAGCACACCCAACACCAGGGTGGATTGCAACGCATTCATCCTCGCCTGCAATCTGGGCAGGGCAAAACCACGCCAACCAATCTCCTCGCCAAGGCCGTACGTAAAGATCCACAGGAAGAGTGCCCCGATTCCCAGGTTGGGAAGAAAATGAACCTCTCCCAACAGGCGGAAGTCCGCCCACTCGCCCTGGATCAGGCGCTGGCCAAGGACGATGATCCCGTATCCCACCAGCGGAGAAAGTGTGACCAGCCACCAGAGGGGACTCATTCGCCAGTTCGTCAGGCGCTTGAAAATGTCAACAATGCCAGGCCAGCCCTCCGTGAGACCCGCCATGATTAAAGCCGAGAGGAGCGGACCATATCCATATAAATAATGGACGGCAAAAGGAATCGGCCAATCGAGTTTTCCCTGAGCAATCAACGCCAGCGGAATCCCAATCGACCACGAGATGGCATAGGCCAGCACAAAATAGCCTATCAGCGCAAATCTTTGAAGCCAGGGTTTGTCGATCCCGCCTGCGCCCACGAACAAAACTTTCATATTACGTTCACTCCAATCCTAGATTCTTGACCATTTTTTCGATCTCGAAATCGACGAATGTCTCGACGTTATCCTGCAAAAAGCCCGTCAGGTAATCATACAGATACAGCGACGTCAATCCCTGCATCATGGCCCAGGTGGACAGGGCTAACTGTGTGGCCTCGCCCGAATACGGCATCCCGTACTCACTCAACAGCTTGTACTGCGACTTGAGGCTGGTCGGCAACCTCAGAGCGGATACCCCGCCCGTGATTCTTCCCGCCGCCATTGCCTCGCCGATGACTCCCTGCAAGACCAGGAAACTACGTTGCGCAACGGGCCCCAGTTCCTCGGCGAACATATAGCCTTCGATGGGCGTCCCAAATAACAGCAAATAACGCTGCGGATTTTCCACTGCCCACTGAAAGTAGGCCTTGCTCATTCCGCGGAAGCGGCCTGCATAGTCATCCGCATTGTTCGCATCCCGCCCCGCTTCCAGCGCTGCCGTGAACGCGCTGAAGGCTTCCGTCATCAATGCGGTGACCAGCGCATCGCGGTCTTTGAAATATCGATACAGCGCAGGGGCGGTCACGCCCATCTCGCGCGCAATCCCCCGCAGCGAAAGTGCCGCCGCTCCCTCCTCGCCAATTTGTTTCCAGGCGGTCGAGAGAATCTCTTCGCGGGTTGACTCCCGCAGCCGTTCGCGTCTTGTTTGTGTCATATATTTTCGTTATATATATTTATTTTAGTTTACAGTGTTTACAATTGTATTTCAAAACTCGGATTTGTCAAGAGCAGGGCCACTCACTATAATAGAAACAACCCTTCTCAAGGAGAACCCATGTCAACCGTCCACGCTTCCACTCACCCCCTGGTTGCCCATAAATTATCCCGTCTGCGCGACAAGAATACCGAGCCCAAGAAATTCCGCGAACTGGTGCGCGAGATTGCCAGCCTGCTCGCCTATGAAGCCACCGCGGACCTGCTCACCATTCCGCGTGAACTGGAAACGCCGCTAGCGAAAGTCGTCGGTGCGGAATTGAAGGAAAAGATCGGTTTGGTGCCTGTGCTGCGCGCGGGGCTGGGCATGGTGGAAGGCTTCTGGGAGTTAATGCCGGGCGCCGAGGTCTGGCACATCGGCTTGTATCGCG